>JBBQPX010000025.1:0-14560 GCA_038216775.1 Chitinophagales bacterium | reverse complement strand
ACTTTGGATTATGTAGATAAGATGGATAAGATTTTTAAGGAGATAGAGAAGCCCACACCCCTATCCCCTGAAGGGGAAAATGGAGAAGGTTAGGACGAAGAATTTCTGAATTTTAAACTTTCACTTTTAATGTACCTAACCTTTGCCTGGAGATATTTTAAAGCAAAAAAGAGTGCCAACGCCATAAATATTATTGCGTGGGTTACTGTTGGCGTTATTGCCTTTGCTACCTGCTGCCAGGTTTTAGTACTAAGCGTTTTTAATGGTTTTGAAGGGCTGGTAAAATCTTTGTATTCTTCTTTTTATGCGGATATTAAAATTGTTCCGGCTACAGGCAAAACATTCACGCTTACTCCAGAGCAGATGGCATCTATAAAAAAACAACCTTTTGTTGCAAATTTCTCCATGATTGCAGAAGAGAAAGCGTTGTTAAAAAACCACAATCCATTTATAGACGAAGACGCCCAAACCAGTATTTATCTTAAAGGTGTTGATGAAAACTTTATCAACATTAATGGTATTAAACCAAGCGTAACCCGCGGCAAATATTTTACCGGCACTACCGAAGACCCTTATCTTATTGTAGGCTCCGGCGTGCAAAACGCTGTAAATGTACGGGTAGATGCAGCCCTGCCCGATGATAATATTCTGACTATTATACTACCAAAAAGAAACAGCCGCAATAACGATCCTATGCAATCATTAAGCGAAGGATTTATAAAACCTGCGGGATCCTTCACTATTCAACAAGAGTTTGATGATAAATATGCCATTACCAATATTGGTTTTGTAAAACAACAAATGGGCTTTGCAGCTGATGAATACAGTGCAGTAGAAATAAAATTAACTGCTTCCGCAGATATAAAGGAAGACCAGCAAAAACTAGCCTTGCTTCTTGGCAATGCTTACAAAGTACAAACTAAATACGAGCAAAACTCAAGCCTGTACAGCACTATGAAACTTGAGAAATGGGCTATTTACAGCGTGTTTACATTAATTCTCATTATTTCTGCATTTACCATGATAAGTGCTTTAACTATGCTTGTGCTGGAAAAGAAAAAAGATATTAGTGTGCTGCAAAGCATGGGGGCATCTAAAAAAAGCATTCTTAAAATTTTCTTAGCCGAAGGTTTATTATTAGGCGGCATGGGTACTGCAGCAGGTATTTTACTGGCCACTGTTCTCTGCTTATTGCAAATAAAATTTAAAATAATTAAACTGGCAGGTGGGTCTTTTCTTTTAGATTATTTTCCTGTAAAGTTAATTGCAACAGATTTTATTTTGGTTGCTATTACTGCCAGCTCTATCGCTTTTATAGCAGCTTGGTTTCCTGCACGTAAGGCCAGTAAACAAGATTTTGAATTGAAATAAATCCACATTAACTTACATTTCTTCGCCAAAATCTTCGCAAGTTCCCCCTTCAGGGGGCGGAGGGGGTTTGATTTCTACCTCAATACCATCTGCCTGTCCGCATCAAGTTTTATCAAAATAAAAATGAGAACTGTAAAGGTTAACAGCGAAGAACCTCCGTAACTCATTAATGGAAGTGTGATACCTATCACCGGCGCCAGCCCAACGGTTACGCAAATATTTACAGCAATATGAAAAAACATAATGCCTGCAACCGAATAAGCATACACCCTGCTGAATGTACTACGCTGCCGTTCGGCAATAGTAACAATTCTTAAAAGAAAAACCAAGTAAACCAACATTAGTAAACCGCTGCCAATGAATCCGAAATTTTCTCCTACAGATGTAAAAATAAAATCAGTATGCTGCTCTGGTACAAAATCCCCCCGGGTTTGCGTACCTTTTAAAAAACCTTTTCCCGAAAAACCGCCAGAGCCGATAGCTATTTTAGATTGGTTTACATTATAGTTTTGCGCATTCTTTTCCCGTTCCTTTTCTTTTGCGATAGCCTTAATTTCTTCGGGACTAAGGTCGGTTGTTTTATCGTCAACATAAGGATTACTCTTGCCTACCATGCTGTAAATACGGGCCGATTGGTAAGGCTTAAACACCTTTGTCATTAATAGTTTTACGCCAATAGTAGCGATGAGTGAGCTAAATATCCATACGCCCACAATTATTATCAACAGAGATCTATCTCTTTTAAATTGCCTTCGGAAAAAGTAAATACAGCCTAAAGCAATGGCAGAAAAGGCTATTAATATGGTTATGGCTGGCAGTACAAGACTGATAACAATAAGCGCACCCATTCCAATAATACTTATCAGGTAAAAAGCCGGTAATCCTTCCCTATACATGGGAATCATAAATGAAAAATAAACCAATGCCAACCCTGTTTCTCCTTGGAGAATTGATAATACCGCAGGTGCAAATGCTATTGCTGCCGCAATCAGTTGCGATTTGGGTTTTCTAAAATCCATTTCGGGCATTGATAAATATTTTGACAATGCCAAAGCCGTAAATATTTTACAAAGTTCCACCGGTTGCAGATTCATAAAGCCAAGTGGTATCCAGCTTTTTGAGCCCTTAATTTCTTTACCAACAACAAATGTTGCCAGTATTAAAAGAATACCTATCAGGTAAGAAATATTAGCTGTTGCAGTAAACAACTTACTATCGGTTAGTAAAATAAAAATAGCGAGTATGCTACAAGCGGCAAAAAAGAAAAGTTGTTTACTGTAATTTTTCTTAAACCCAACAAGGGTCTGCATAAAATTATCAGTGCTTTTATACTCTACGGAATAAATACAAATAATACCAAAAACAACAATTAATGCATACAACAAAACCATCAGCCAGTCTATTCCTTTTGATATGGTTGGGTTGTTTTGGCGCATGTTAATTGTGAATAGTGAGTTGAAAGCTGCAATTTATTGCAACGTATCTTTTGGTTCTGGTTTCTTTTTTTCTGTTGGTAAAATTGCTTCCGGTTTAAAATTCAGTTTATTTTCCTCTTCTTCTTTTTTAGGAGGATTTTTTTTCACATCGTCTTTATCTTTCTTTAATTGATCTAACACAGCCTGCTCGTCAGTAATGTCGATATTCATTGTGTCTTTTATCAACTTTATATAACCCTTTGCCAGCAAGTAAGCCGAATCTTTAGCATGCAGCATAGAATCAACCGTTTTCATTTCTTTGTAAATACGTGGCGGTATCAAATTTAATTTTTCAAATTTTTCAACAATTGCCTGCCGGCCTTTTGCAATGGTGTCATTCAAGTATTTTTCAATCATTAAACCAACAATGGGTGCTGCATACGTACCACCAAAACGGCCGCTGTTTTCCACCACACACATAATGGCAATTTTTGGATTATCCCTGGGCGCAAAGCCGCAAAAGAAAGCATGGTTAGGCTGTTTAACTCCTCTGTAATAGTTTTCTACCGTACCCGTTTTACCACAAATAGCTATACCTGGCACTTTAGCGCCACCGCCGGTGCCTCCATCCACTACTCGTTGCATGCCATCGTGTACAACTTCAAATACACTATCAGGTATATCAATAGCTCTATGTTTTTCTGTAAACTTCGACAGCATATCAAACTTATCGCCATCTTCCATCGAATCAACCAAATGGGGGATTTTATACCAGCCTTTGTTGGCAATATATGCCATCTCATTTGCTGTTTGAATTGGCGTTGTATTTACCTCACCCTGACCAATACTTACCGACCGAAAGCTGCAATAATTCCATCTATCCTTTCCATAAATTTTATTAAAATGTGCAGGTGTGGGTATATTACCCGACTTCTCCCATGGAACATCAATACCTAATTTATGCCCAAGACCAAAGGCATACATATATCTATCCCAAACGGCGAGACTACTATCTACGTTTGGATATCTAGGATTGTTAATAACCCGTTGCATTACGGTAGCAAAGTAGGTATTATCGGAAACCCTGATGGCATTGAGTAAGTCAAACGTACCGTAATCGAGGCACTTCATAGGCCTGCCGCTACCGCAACCGTAAAACGCCCCACTGCAAGAAACGGAAGTTTGCGTTGTTATAACGCCTTCGTGCAAGCCAACTAATGCCTGTAATGTTTTAAATGTTGATCCCGGTGAATAGGTTGCACTTACCGAGCGATTAAACAATGGAGTTGCAGGACTAAGCAATAACTCTGCATAGTGTTTTCTTCTTTCGGCACCGGTTAATAATTTAGGCTGGTAAGTGGGACTGCTCACCATGGCCAATATACCACCCGTTTTAGGGTCTATTGCTACAATTGAACCCAGTTTGTTTAGCATTAACTTTTCGCCCAAAGCCTGCAAATCAATATCAATGGATGTGTACATGTTTTGACCAGCAATTGCCGCCGTATCATATTTTCCATCCTCCAATTTTTCTGTAAGCCGGTTTTTATTATCGCGTTTCCAAAACTCAATACCACGCTGCCCCATTAAAACTTTCTCGTAAGTTTTTTCAATGCCTGCACGGCCAATATAATCTCCCATTACATAACCTTCGTAGCTCGGGCTTTTTAATATATTAGAATCCACCTCTCCTAAATAGCCGAAAATATTACCACCTGCATCATACGGATAATCACGCACAGAACGCTCCTGCATAAAATACCCCGGCGCAAGTTTATATAAATTTTCATTTAGCTTGGCCATTTTTTCGTTGCTTAAAAGCGATTCAAAAACAGAAGCCCTATAGCTTTTATTTTTAATGATGGCAGCAATAATACGTTTATGAAATTCGGTAGAGTCGATATTTAAAATGCTGCAAAGTGTGGCTGTATCTGTCCCTTTTATTTTACCGGGAATAACCATCAAATCATAAATAACCGTGTTTTGCAAAATAGATTTTCCCTTACGGTCAAATATTACTCCTCTATCGGGATAAACTACTTTGCGGAATATGCCTTGGTTATCAGCATCTATTTTGTATTTGGATGAAAAAATCTGCAGGTTAATCAATTGGGCAAAAATAATAATGAACATGGCGATAAACACCAGTATGATTACATTCTTTCTTGATTGATTAAAAACAGACAACTTCGATTTTAGATTTTAGATTTGATGATTTCAGATTTACTTTATTCAACAATTTGCTTTTACACAGTATTCGTGCGGAATTTTTGTTGCCTTGTAAACAATAACTCCGTTATAATTATTAAAAGCAAACTAAGCGCTGTTGATAGTAATGTTTTTACCAGAAAATACCAAATGTTGCCAAATTGCCAGGCTTCCAATAAAAATAACCAACCATGGTGAATAAGTGTAAGTACTCCAGTAAAAATCATATAAGGTAAAACACCGCCTAAACTTTTAAATGAAGGCTCCTCATAATTATTATCTGCGCCTTCCTGCGGAATTAAAAGATTAACAAGGAAAGGACGTATGTAGGCAATTAATACACAGGCTGCCGTATGAAAACCGGGATTATGGCGAAAACTATCTAACGTAAAACCCAGTACAAAGGCAATAAGCATTTGTTGGGTACGCCCCATGCGAAAAGGTAGCCAAAGTATAAATAAAAAATAAAGGTAGGGCGTAACCATCTGGTGCAGATGAATTTTATCCAATACAAAAACCTGTACCAGAATAAAAAATGCAAAACGAACGATATTTTTTACCAGTGAGCTCATTTATTTTTTAATATTATTCCTGTGCCTTATTCTTTACGCTTTCTAAAATTGCTTTTATGCCTTCGGCTTGATTATTATCTAAAGCATAAACATACTCAAGATTGTAAAAATTAGCCGACGATCTGAATTTTATTATAAAGTTGCCGGTTGTTTTATCAGCTTTGGCTTCGTCCACAATGCCTATCATCATCCCTTTAGGGATACTTGTGCTGTAACCACTGGAGATAATACTATCGCCTTTTGCAACTTTTACACCTCTTGGAATACCATTAAGTGTAATTATGTTTGGTATTTTACCATCCCAGTTTAGTGTGCCGGTTTCGCCCGTTTTTAATAATTTACCGCTTAAGTGACTGTCTTTGTGTAACAAACTCATTACAACTGCATAATCAGCACTTACTTCGGTAACAATGCCAACAACGCCACTATTTGGATCAATAATGCCCATGCCTTCTTTAATACCTTGCGAAGATCCTCTACCTAAAACAATAAAATTATTTTGCCCCGCAACCGAATTGTAAACCACCTTGGCAGGATAATAACGGTATTTTCGATAGCGCTCCATAGAATCTATCTTGATAGAATCTACCATAAAATTACTCGCTGTATCGGGCAGATTGAAATTGACTTTAAGTTTACTATATAGCTGTTGATTAGCTGTAACCAAAGAGTCGTTTGTAGCTTTTAGTTGAAAATAATACTCAACTTTATTATACTGTTCGTTTACTTTACCAGTTAATGCGTTTGCTGTTTTGCTAAATACTGCTTTATGATATCTGCTATAATGGACTATAAGATAGATGCTGAAACCCTGTAACAAAAGAAACAGGATAAAATTAAAATACCTACGAATGAAAAGGTAAATGTTACGCACCGGGTAAGTAATTAGTAATTAGTAATTTGAAAACCGGAATTAGGAATAAGGAGTTAGGAATTAGGGTTGAATGTCGGCTGCCTAATTACAAATTACTAATTACTAATTCCAAAACTAACGCATCACAAAAGGATACCTGTCGTAATGCTTCAATGCAATGCCAGTGCCTCTTACAACACTTTTCAGTGGATCATCAGCAATATGCACAGGCAGTTTTATTTTAGCATTTAGTCTATTATCCAAACCTCTAAGCAGCGCACCACCACCGGTTATATACAAACCTCTACGGTAAATATCAGATGCAAGTTCAGGTGGCGTAGTTTCCAAAGCTTTAAGAATAGCTTCTTCAATTTTAAAAATACTTTTATCCAATGCTTCTGCCACTTCTTGATAACTAACCATTACCTGCTTAGGAATACCGGTAACCAAATCACGACCGTTAACAGGAATATCATCAGGAGGATTATCCAAATCTTTCATAGCGGCACCAACCTGAATTTTAATCTGTTCGGCGGTACGCTCTCCTATCAATAAACTATGGTAACGGCGAAGCGCTTCCATAATATCGGCTGTAAACTCATCACCTGCAATACGGATACTTTGATCGCACACAATACCCGCCAAAGCAATAACTGTAATACCAGTTGTACCACCGCCAATGTCAATAATCATATTTCCCACCGGTTCTTCCACATCTATACCAATACCTAAAGCCGCAGCCATAGGTTCGTGAATTAAGTAAACTTCTTTAGCACCCGCCTGCTCTGCACTATCACGTACGGCACGTTTTTCAACCTCGGTAATGCTGCTTGGTATGCAAATCATCATTCTCCAGCTTGGCGCAAACAATGGCTTTTTAGGGTAAATGAGTTTAATCATCTCCCTTATCATCAGCTCGGCGGCATTAAAATCGGCAATTACACCATCTTTTAACGGACGAACCGTTCTTATACTTTCGTGAGTTTTTTCATGCATCATCAATGCCTTCTTGCCCACTGCTAAAATATTCTTCGGATTATTTCTGTCTAATGCTACAATGGAAGGTTCATTTACTACAATCTCATCATTGTGAATAATGAGGGTATTTGCAGTACCTAAATCAATCGCTATTTCTTGCGTAAAAAAATTAAAAAGGCCCATATTATTGTGTGTGAAAAAAGGATTTAATCAATGGCAGCAAAGTTGGTGGAAATTATTTGAAATAACAACCGCAAATCCTTTATTTTTCAACATTTTACAGAAACTTTGGCATTCCCGTCTTCTAAAAAGTTGTATTGCAGAAAATGTTTGCCGGCGTATAGAAAAAATGGGTTTGTAATTTTGATTTTTAAAGACAGAAAACTGTCATAAAAAACGCTACTTCTTTTAGGATTTTTTAAACTCATACCCAATATCGGAGCGAAAGTATATGTCTTCAAAATGCAACTGCTCCAGCATGTAGTTAGATTGCTCAACCGCTTCGGTTATATTTTCTCCGTAGGATGTAACAGCCAGCACCCTGCCCCCATTTGTCACAATATTATCGCCGATTTTTTTTGTACCCGAGTGAAACAAAATGGTACCCTCAAACGCAGGCTTATCAAGGCCCGAAATAGTTTTTCCTGTTACAAAATCACCGGGATAACCACCACTTACAGCCACAACAGTAGCTGCTGCCCGCTCATCAATTTCTATTGTAATTTCATTTAGCTTTCCATCTGCGGTAGCAAGCATTAATTCAACCAAATCGTTTTTAACCCGGGGTATTACAACTTCTGTTTCCGGGTCTCCCAGCCTGCAATTGTATTCAATTACACTGGGTTCGCCATTATCAACCATTAAACCAATAAAAACAAATCCTTTGTACTCCAGGTTATCTTTTTTAAACCCAGCAATGGTTGGCTCTATAATTCTTTCTTTTACTTTTTGCATAAACTCCGGCGTTACAAAAGGCAACGGACTTACTGCCCCCATTCCACCTGTATTAAGCCCTGCGTCTGCTTCTCCTATTCTTTTGTAATCTTTGGCCTCTGGCAAAACCACGTAGTTTTCTCCATCAGTTAAAACAAAAACACTAAGCTCAATTCCTTTTAAAAACTCCTCGATTACAACTTTTGTTCCTGCTTCACCAAATTTAGAACGAAGGAGCATCAACTCAAATTCTGAAGTTGCTTCCAGGTGGTTTTGACATATTAATACACCTTTGCCTGCGGCTAGGCCATCTGCTTTTAACACAATCGGGAGTGTTTGTGTTTTTATATAATCAACTCCTTGCAAATATTCGTCTTTTGTAAACTCGGCAAATGCAGCCGTTGGTATGTTGTGCCTGCGCATAAAAGCTTTGGCGAACGCCTTGCTACCTTCCAGTTGAGATGCAGCTTTAGAAGGGCCAATAACTCTTAGCTTTTCAAAACCTGGCTTTTCTTTAAAAAAATCGAAAAGTCCCTTAACCAAAGGTTCTTCCGGACCAACAAAAATTATATCGATGGCATTTTTAGCACAGGCATCTGCAATGGCATCAAAATCTGAAACCGAAATGGGTAAATTGGTGCCGCAAAGGGCAGTGCCAGCATTACCAGGAGCTATAAATAAATTATTGCATAGAGGGCTTTGTTTAAATTTCCATGCCAATGTATGCTCCCGTCCGCCGGAGCCAATTATTAGTATATTCATTAAAGAGTTAGTTTGATATGCTTGAACAAATGCTTTGCGAATATAAAAAAACAGTAGCTTTTTTCAATATTATATTTGGTTACAGGTATTTAAATAATTGTTTTTCTTAATCCCGCCACAGCGGAAAGATATGATAGCTTTAAAAAATTGGTCGGTTTAATTTGTTTATACTCCGCATAATTTCACTATTTTGGGCAACTAAATCAACCAACTTATAATTTAAAAAATAAAACATGAGTGAACAAGCAGTAAAACAAAGTCATCCAAAAGGCCTGTGGGTTCTATTTGGAACGGAAATGTGGGAGCGTTTTAACTTTTATGGTATGCGAACCATACTGACGTTATTTATAGTTAACGCATTGATGATGAGTAAAGAGCAGTCTTCCATTATTTATGGAGGATTTCTTGGATTGTGTTACTTAACGCCGATGTTGGGCGGTTTTATTGCCGATCGCTTTTTAGGTAACAGGCTTTGTATTATTTTGGGAGGTTTGATGATGGCTATTGGGCAAGCACTATTATTTGTAAGTGCAACTACTTTCAGCTCTGATCTAGAGCTGGCCCGCACATTACTATATGTTGCACTGGGAATTATCATTTTAGGGAATGGTTTTTTCAAACCAAATATCTCTAGTATGGTTAGTAGCCTTTATCCAAAAGCAGAAAGAAATAAACTGGATACTGCATTCACCATTTTTTACATGGGAATTAACCTCGGTGCTTTTTTAGGCCAATTAATATGTCCTTTAATTGGGGATGTGGTTGATGCAAACGGTGTAAGAGATATCCATGCATTTAAATGGGGATACATGGCGGCTTCAATTGCCATGTTAATAGGCACACTTACTTTTTATTTACTTAAAGATAAATATGTTAGAACGCCCGAAGGAAGGCCAATTGGCGGCTTACCATCTAAAAATGACGCGTCGGATTTTGAAGAGGGGGAAGCTCAAAAAGCTGTTTTTACTTCAAAAGCATTAGCAGCCGCTGTTGTTGCATTTATAGGATTAGGTCTGGTTTTTTATTATGTGGTAGGGCAAAATGTTATTTACTCAATTATTTATGCAAGTGGTATTTCGCTGGCAGGATTAATTCTCTCTGATAGTTCTTTAACTAAGGTTGAAAGAGACCGTGTACTTGTTATATATATAGTATCGTTCTTTATTATTTTCTTTTGGGCGGCTTTTGAACAGGCGGGCTCATCTTTAACTTTTATCGCCGATAATCAAACTGATAGAAACTTTTTTGGCTGGCAGATGCCGCCATCGATGGTGCAGATATTCAACGGTATTTTCGTAATTGCTTTCGCCGTTCCCTTTAGTTTATTGTGGGATAAATTGAGAGCTAAAGGCAAAGAACCTATTTCTCCAGTAAAACAAGCAGTGGGTTTGGCGTTAATTGCTTTGAGCTATTTTATAATTGCACATAATGTAAAAGACTTAGGAAATACAGGATTGTTGGCTATCCATTGGTTGATTTTGCTTTATCTGATTCAAACTTTTGGTGAGCTTTGTTTATCTCCAATTGGATTATCGCTTGTAGGTAAACTTGCGCCAAAAAGATTTGCATCTTTATTGTACGGTGTTTTCTTTTTATCAAATGCATCTGGTTATGCCCTGGCGGGAACGTTAGGCTCTATATTACCTGCAACCGGAGAACAATTTACAAAAGCAAAGGAGTTAGGAATTAATTTACAGGGAGTTTTAGATAAATCTATAACACCAACTGCCGAACAATTGAAAGCATTGGCCGTAAATAAAATCAGTGCTGTTAACCCCACTTTTGCCGGCGTTACCATTACCAATCTTTTCGATTTCTTCATGGTATTTGTTGTGCTGTGCGGTGTGGCTGCAGTTTTATTGTTTGCACTTACACCTATGCTTAAGAAAATGATGCACGGTATTAGATAATTTCAATAACAACTTTTTAAAAAAAGGCGATGTAACAGTCGCCTTTTTTATTAAAAAATAAATTATAAATATGAGCAAAACACCCAAACACCCAAAGGCATTACCATTCCTTTTCTTTTCCGAAATGTGGGAACGGTTTGGTTATTACCTGATGATTGGTATTTTTTTGCTGTACCTTAAAAATGTAGAGCATGGTTTTGCCATGACCAATACAGAAGCATCTGATTTGTATGGCACCTTTATAGCTTTGGTTTTTCTTACTCCATTTATTGGCGGGCTGATTGCCGACCGCTATTGGGGTTATCGCAGATCGGTTATCGCCGGTGGCTTAATGATGGGCGCCGGCTATTGCCTGATGGCTGTACACAGCCTACCTATGCTGTACGTAAGTATGGCTTTGGTAATTATTGGCAATGGCTTTTTCAAGCCAAATATTTCTACCCTGCTGGGTAATTTATACAATGCACCAGAGTTTATTAAAAGGAAAGATGAAGGCTATAATATCTTTTACATGGGTATTAATGTTGGGGCATTTATTTGCAATTTTTTCAGCGCAGCAATTATTATTGTATGGGGTTGGAAGTACGCTTTTGTTGCTGCAGGTATCGGCATGTTTCTCGGTGTTATTATTTTTATACTGGGCACTAAACATTATGCCTCCGGCGATGTTCGAAAACCAATGACAAAGGAGGATATGCCTTTTTCAAGAATTGTTATCACCATATTTATTCCGGCCATCATTGCCGGCGTAGTTGGCTGGATAATTCCCGGCAATATTTTTGGTTCTGATAGTACAGATGCTTTCATCTTTGCCTGCATCCCGGTTATTGGTTTTTATGCGTCCCTTTATTTTAGAGCAGAAGCTTCCGAAAAAAGACCAATCGGTGCCTTACTGGCTATTTTTGCTGCCGTAGTTTTATTTTGGGCCGTGTTTAAACAAAACGGTACAGCCCTTACTATTTGGGCAGATAATTATACGGACAGGCAGGTGCATGGAACTGCGGGAGATATTTTTCGTGATTTAAAACAGGCCGAAGACCTCACGTACAAAAAGGATTCCGTTAATTTATATGATGGCTTGTTCAGGATACAAAAGAAAGACGGCATCGTTGTAAAAGAATATAATTATCCGGTTTATTTTAAAAATGTAAAGCCGCAAAATTTACCTGCCGATGGTGGAAAAGCTACCTTATGGTCCACGCCAATAAGCCAATCTATAAACCCGGGATGGGTGATTTTATTAACGCCGCTCGTATTAGCTTTCTTCGCTTTTTTACGCAGAAAAAACAAAGAACCTTCTACCGCCACAAAAATTGCTTTTGGATTACTTATCTCGGCATTATCAGTACTGGTAATGGTTGCAGCCGTTAACATAAGTGGTAATGGCGCCGAAAAAGCTAGTGTATGGTGGCTGATGGGTACTTATGGCGTAATTACTATTGGCGAGTTATTATTAAGCCCTATGGGTTTATCGCTGGTATCAAAATTAAGCCCGGTACGTTTAACATCGCTGATGATGGGTGGTTGGTTTTTGGCAACTTCTATCGGTAATAAATTATCGGGCATATTAGCCACTATGTGGGATGGTTATGAAAACAAGGCCAACTTTTTTTGGGTGAATTTTATTTTGTTAATGATTGCAACGTTTATCATTTTTGCCATGCTGAAATGGTTAAACAGGATTATGAAGGAGAAGGGTGTGAGTTAAACTTTTTTTATAAACACTACTATATAAAACAGCCCCGGACTTTAATTTAGTCCGGGGCTGTTTATTTTAATTATAGATTTTCTAAATAAAACTCAAATGCGAATGGTTGCCTCCCAAAATCATTTTGTCATCTGCACCTAACCACTTATTAAGCACTGTTGCATAAACATCTTTAAAATCTACTTTGTGTTTAAGGTCGCCCTCATTTAAATCAGATAAATCGGGCATTGCATTTAAAACACCTTTTTCTTTTAACCCGCCACTTATAAAGAACATATTGTTAGCGGTACCATGATCAGTACCGTTACTGGCGTTTTGGGAAACCCTGCGGCCAAATTCACTGAAAGTCATCATCAGTACATCATCAAAACGGCCATTTCTTTTAAGATCATCTGTAAATGCTTTTACGGCATCGTTTAATTCTATAAATAAGCGCTTTTGCTGATTGCTTTGCGCCACGTGTGTATCAAAACTACCAAGGCTTACGTAATACACTTTAGTATTTATATCAGACATTATCAGCGAAGCGATTGTTTTCAAATCTTTACCCAAGCCACTGTTTGGATATTCCTGCGATGTGGGATGCACTTTGCTTTGCTGATAAATATAATCGGCGCTGCTTAAAGTAGCGCTCATCGTTTTATATAAATAATCAATAGTTTCTTCGCCACTTTTATGGTCGGCATTTACATCTTTAATAAACTTACCATTGCTGGTATTGTATAATTTTTTAGGGTCTTTAAAAGCAAGACCTTTATTTTCTTCCCCTTTTAAAGCAAGACTAAGTACATCATCAAGCTCCATAGCCTGTGTTGGTTTATCACAACCTTTGCATTGAGCATCCAGGTAGCGGCCCAGCCAGCCCGTAGTAAGGTACTTATCACTATCGCTTGCACTTTGCCAGATATCCATACTTCTAAAATGTGAACGATCAGGATTTGGATAACCAACACTGTTCATTATTGCCAAGCTGCCATCATCATACAAACCTTTAAAAGCCTGCAATGCAGGATTAAGGCCAGTTTCGTCGGTTAATAACAGTGCATCATTTTTTGCAATACCCAGCACAGGTCGCTCACGATAGTAAATATCATTACGCACCGGTATAACGGTATTTAACCCATCATTGCCACCACTAAGTTGTATTACTACAACTACTTTATTACCCGGCGGCACCATAGCAGGTTTTTCAAATGCCTTTAAAAATTTGGGCATCATAATAGATGCTGTTGCTAAAGAACCAATCTGTAAAAACTCTTTGCGTTTTATTAACATAAAAATGATTGTAGATTTTAGATTGCAGATTTTAGATTGTTTAAACTCTATATCTGCAACACATCAATTATTTCTTTACACTTTTGCTTTTCAAATCTGAAATCGTCAATCTCAAATCTAAAATCAACAAAGCTGGTACTCCGGCGTTGCCATCAGATTTACAATGGCGCTTTTAATATAGTTTTCCCTGCTTTCCGTATTTACATATTTATCTAACACTTTGCTGCTCACCTCGCTTTTCGTCTGCAATACGGCATTACTTATATTTTCCATTAATTTTTCTCTAGGCACTTTTTCAAATACTGTATTTACAGATGGCCAATCCACTTTAGCTGTCGCACCTTTCACGGTATCCTTTATTTTCTTTACAGCTTTTTCCATCATGCCCATTTGCACATCATCATCTATTTTAGGAATAATATCCAATGCATCATTTGCGGTAAGAATTTGCGGTATGCGAAGGCGAAGCATCAGAGAACTGCTATCTATCCAGTTTTTGCCGCCAGGCCAACCTGCTACATTTGGCGGGTAAAATAATATCTGACCCAATGCCCTTTGAAATATAATTTGTGACT
>JBBQPX010000024.1:0-14571 GCA_038216775.1 Chitinophagales bacterium | reverse complement strand
ATTGGGGGGCATTTTTAAAAAACTTATGTTTCTATTAAAATTTTAATCCAACAGAAGCTATAATATTTCCCCGTTGCTGTTTTAAGTTTGCAAAGGTATTTGCCCGGTCTTGCAGCCTGTAAGGAAAACTTACATCTTTATTAAAGGCCTGTACATAAGTAAGATCAACAAAAAAACCTTTATTGCGGTAGCCGAGCCCGCCACTTAATAACATGCGGTTTGCTTTGTAGCCGGCATCTTTGTATGGGTTGCTGTAATAAGCAAAACCTAATCTTGCCATAATAATATTAAACTTAAGCTCTCCACCAACTCTAAAGTTAAAATTGCCTTTATAATCTGCTTTTACTACATTATTTAAAGCCTTGTAATATGCTTTTTCTTCGTCGGTAACGGTTTCATTGTCGCTGCTAAACCTGCTTCCTTTGTGATTAACATATTCAATATCCGCAGTAATAAATCCTTTTTGTTTTCTTACGTCTGATATCTCCCTAAAAACATAGGAGCCGCTAATGATTGCTTTAAATGGGGAGCTCTGAATATATTTGGCCTCGCCGGGTTTATCGTTGGTAAAGTATTTTGAATTGACACTGAAAGTTTCAATTGGATTTTCAACTTCTGTAACCAAATTAACAGTTCGGGTATCAGTTAAAAACATATAGGTTGGTGTTTGAATGGCCAATCCTAAACGTATATAATCTTGCGGGCGATAAATTACACCAAGCTTTACATTAAAGCCCATTCCTTTGGTTGTAAAATCGTCTGTGTATTCAAATGCCTTAAAGTAGTTAGCAGTATTGTTTGATGTATCAGATTCTTTAAAAGTAGTATTGCTGCTATAATTAATTAAAGGCACGCCTATTGTTCCGCCGATGAACCATCTATCATTGCTGTTATGCGCAAAGCCAATAGCCAGTTCACTAATAGCTCCTTTGGTTTTCTTTATCATTTCCTGCTGCAGCGCCTGGCCTGCATCCAATATATATTCTGGTGCACCTTTTACCTGTACTAAACCATTAACTGTAACAGTGTCTATCAAGTAAGTGTATAAAGCTGGTGCAGATGTGTAAGGATAAGGTGTGGCGGAACCCAATGCCTCTCCAATAGATAATCCGCTTTTGGCAAACTCTTCGGCAAATTGCTCGCTGAAAGAACTGAAATTGTTTAAGCCTTTGTACCTTACTTCGTTATTAAAATTAGCAGTTTGCGAAATGGCAATGCTGAAGGCGTTGCTGTTTTTAGGATTTTGATAATTGCTGCTTCCAAATACCCAACCTGTGGTGCCAAACGAGGCATTGTTTTTAGCGTTTTTTGAATCAGTTTTTCTAAACGATGCCTTATTATTATTTAGTAAAAATCCAGGCGTAATTACAAATTCATTTGTTTTATAAAAACCCAGACCTGCAGGGTTTACAAAAATGGCATTTATATCGCCGCCAAGTGAACCCATAGCGCCACCAATAGCCATATTACGAGCCGTACCGTTTTGAGGATAAAAAGAATACCGTATGGCATCCTCTGGCACCTGTGCGTAAATAGAGGAACTAATTATTAATGATAGTGGAAGTAAATATTTTTTCATGAAATAGCTTTTTGATAGATACAATTATTATTGTTTGCTCAAGGCACCTCTTCACCCAGTTTCTTTTCCCTTTCTAATGGGGGCTTCCGGTGATTTTCTTATTCCAAAACATAGTTGAACATATTGCAGGGTTCTATCCGCCTCTTCCCGGCCTTGTGCCAGATGAAGAAGAGCCAGAACTGCTGCTGCCAGATGATGACGGGCTACTACTATTGCTTGATGATGGCGTGTAAGTACGTGTATTATTCTCCGAAGAACGAGAATTGTTATTTCTGGGTTCAATTATTTGCCTGCTCTCATTTCTGTTACTGCTGCTTCTGTTGCTGTTGTTATACTGTGTGGATGGGTTTGACCAAGACAATGTACCTGTTGTTTTACCTGTAGCCACCCTTGTATTATAACCATTATAGGCATTAAGGTTAACCATTCGTGGAGTGCTGTTTACAGGTGGAGAATAGGTGATTTTTCCTGTATAAATTGCCCATGGATAATAATACGGGTTGTAATAATAACCATAATTATAAGTGTTGCAGGTAGCATAATAATATGGGCTGTAATCATAGCGGTAATCATCACTAAAATCACGCCAGCGGTAGTCACGTATGCCCATGGTTATTTCGTAATCGTCTTTTCTTTGTATTCTTACCTGGTCCTGTCTTTCAGATCGGGTATCTTTTTCAATTATTTTGGTGGGAGAATAATACACATCATCCGGAGTTTGGCCTGTTTTATAGGCAGTGCTGCAACTGCTGAAAGCAACCACAGATAAAGCAAAAAGTAAAGTTTTTGAGTTCATAGCGAATAGTTTAAAGCATTTAAAAATGAAGTTACTACTTTTGTGCAGTTTTGGAGAACTTTGTGCTACTGCAAGCTCTTTATTAACAGACAATAAAGTTATATAGTTCGATGTTAATGCAGTGCTAAAAACAACTAACTGAATCTTAAAAAATATACAAAATTAAATGAGTAAAGAATTAACATCAAGAGCAGAAGATTATTCGCAATGGTATAACGACCTGGTAATTAAAGGTGGCTTAGCTGATTATTCGGCAGTACGTGGTTGCATGGTTATTAAACCTTATGGTTTTGCGCTGTGGGAAAACATGCGTGATCAGTTAGATAAAAGATTTAAAGAAACAGGGCATGTAAATGCCTACTTTCCTTTATTTATACCAAAAAGTTTTTTAAGTAAAGAGGCTGCACACGTGGAAGGTTTTGCCAAGGAATGTGCTGTGGTTACTCATTACAGGCTTATGAACGACCCTAACGGGAAAGGAATTGTTGTTGATCCAGATGCTAAACTGGAGGAAGAACTGATTGTAAGGCCAACATCCGAAACAATTATCTGGAATACTTACAAAGACTGGATACAATCTTACAGGGATTTGCCTTTACTGATAAACCAGTGGGCCAATGTGGTGCGTTGGGAAATGCGTACACGTTTGTTTTTACGTACTGCTGAATTTCTTTGGCAAGAAGGGCATACCGCTCATGCTACCAGCGACGAAGCTGTTGAAGAAGCTGAACGCATGTTGGATGTATATGCCGAATTTGTTGAAGATTTTATGGCCGTGCCTGTAATAAAAGGTATTAAGACTGCAAGCGAACGTTTTGCAGGCGCTGTTGATACTTATTGCATTGAGGCATTGATGCAGGATGGTAAGGCATTACAGGCTGGTACATCGCACTTTTTGGGACAAAATTTTGCCAAAGCATTTGATGTGCAGTTTTTAACCAAAGAAAATAAAAAGGAATTTGTGTGGGCTACATCATGGGGCGTATCTACAAGATTAATTGGCGCTTTAATTATGGCACACAGCGATGACCAGGGTTTAATATTGCCACCAAAAATCGCACCTTTTCAGGTGGTAATTGTGCCTATTTATAAAGGTGAAGAGAGCAAGCCTGCTATTGATGGAAAGGTTGCTGAAATTTCAGCGGCATTGAAAGCTTTAGGCATTCGGGTAAAATATGATAATAACGATAATAACCGCCCGGGCTGGAAGTTTGCCCAGTATGAATTACAAGGTGTGCCGGTAAGAATAGCGATGGGACTGCGTGATATGGAAAACCAGGTGGTGGAAGTTGCCCGCCGCGATACAAAAGAAAAAAATAGTATGCCTATGGAAGGGCTGGCGGAAAATGTTCAAAAACTGCTGGAAGAAATTCAGCAGAATATGTATAATAAAGCACTTGCATTTAGAGCAGAGAAAACAACGAATGCTGATAATTGGGATGATTTTGTAAAATTGCTTGATGAAAAAGCTGGTTTTATTTCGGCACATTGGGATGGTACCACAGAAACAGAGGAGCAAATTAAAGACAAAACCAAGGCAACAATCCGTTGTATTCCACTCAATAACAAACAGGAAGCTGGTGTTTGTATATTAAGCGGTAAGCCAAGCGCACAAAGGGTTTTGTTTGCGAGGGCTTATTGACGGTTGAGTCAATAGTCCATTAAGTCATTTAAAGTAATTCTTTTGCAAAAGATTTAAAAGGCGTCATTAATAACTAAAACATAATCGTCCCCCTTTAGGGGACAGGGCATGTATTTCTATCTGTTAAATATAGTTAGCTGGCTACAGTCTCATGAGTTACCTTGTCTTTTTAAGCAGGTAACCCATATTGACTGTCCGGGTTGTGGGTTTCAGCGAAGCTTTATTTTGCTGTTACAGGGTAATGTAGTTGACAGTTTTTTTATGTATCCTGCTTTAATGCCCATTATGCTTCTTTTTGCGATGCTGCTTTTGCACCTAATTGTAAAAATTAAAAATGGCGCAAATATTTTAAAATATATGTACTTTTTTTGCACAGCTGTAATTGTAGTAAGTTATATTTACAAGGTAACAGCAACTAAAACCTTATAGCTTGGATAACCAAAATAGAGATTACTTAACTAACAACAACGGCCCTGTTGCTATGCAATTGCCTAACGCTACAGCGGTTTTGGTACTTGGCATTTTATCAATTGTAGTATGTTTTATTTGTGGCATTATTGCACTTGTAATTTCTAATAGGGATATAGCATCCTACCGGGCAAATCCTGAACTTTACAGCGCTTCATCTTATAATAATATTAAAGCGGGTCGCATTTGCGCAATTATTGGTATCGTATTGCAGCTGATTGTTATAATCGTGTACGTGCTGTTTATTGCTTTTTTTATATCTAGTTTTAAAGCTTCAATACCAACCAACTAACTAACCTAAAATTTAAACAATATTATGGAAGAACAACAAAATTATTTAACGCCAAATAATAATTATAATCAACAAACAAATTTGGCTAATTCAACAGCTTCGTTGGTTTTGGGTATCATTTCTATTGTTACAAGTTTGTGTTACGTTTCAGCCTTAATTGGTATAATCTGCGGCATAATAGGATTGGTGTTGGGTAATAAAGACAGATCGATGTACCGAGCCACACCCGAGCTTTATACCAATTCAAGCTACGGCCAATCTAACGCTGGCAGAACCTGCAGTATCATTGGTTTAATACTTAGTGCGTTGTGGATTCTGTTCCTTATTATTATGGTAATATTTGTTGGGAGCATGAGCTATAGAGACTGGCGTTAAGAAATAATTTTGCATAGCAACATATAAAATGCCCTCTGAAAAGAGGGTATTTTGTTTTTATCATTTACTCTTTAGTTGCTAAATAATTATAATCAGCCAATAACTTTTCCAAAAATTGATCAACATGCATATCTGTGTTAATTTGCAGTACTTCTTTAATTTTCATGGCTACCCTGTTGCACATTTCGTAATTATGATTTTTACTTGCCTGTGTTAATACACCTTTAATGGTGTTTATATCACGATCACTAAGCCGCATTACATCAGGAAACATCACTGTGTAATCGGTTTTATCAATCTGCATAAAAATAGTATCATCAATTGTGAGGGATGATTTTGTGTTTACTACTACAGTGCCTGCAATTAAATCGCCGAGGCGTTGATTTTTATTTGTAACTGAAATTATAATAACAACAGCAATACCTAGCAAGCCTGTAGTAAGTGCGTAAAAAATTACTACAGCATTTGAAAATGCGATGTAACCGAATAGAAAAGGCCACTCAAAAAACTTTGTAATCCAACGTAAAACAAACTGGCCAAATGTCGGTTCACCGCCTTCAAGGCTTATTACCCTTATGGACATTATTTTTTTTCCGATAGTTTGGCCATTAAGCAAAAGCTCTGTAAGTAAGGAGTAAACTAACATGGGTAAGGATATAATGAGAATATCAAGCCCCATATTTTCATCCAAATCCAATAACAGGCTGTCGTAAAGCACATATTTCATCACATAAAAAAATACAAGGAGCAAACCAAAATCTATAATATATGCAAGCAAACGCTTGTGGAATTCAGCAATTTCAAACTCTAAGTCTATATTGAATGCGGTACCGATTTGAATTATAGCCATGATAAATGCAAATTACACCTTGAAGTTTATAGAAGTTAAAAAACATGGATTTTTTTATTACTAAAAAAATCGGGAATTTACACTGATATGCGGATTATGCCGGTTTGTGGCTACACGGTATTTTCAATCGGTATAAATCATCTGAATATTTATAGTAGTCTTTTGAACTGCTTTATTGATAATGATGTTATTAAAAGAAAACCTATAAATATTAAGAATGAGGGAGGCGATGTTTATTAAAAAGAATGCTGAAAAATGGAATAAGTATCAGCATTCGCCCACAGATAATCCGGACGAAACTGCAGAGCGCTTTGTTAACCTTATCGACGATCTTAGTTACGCCAAAACTTTTTACCCAAAAAGTAAAGTTACCCGTTGGATAAACAGTATAGCCGCCGGCATCTATCAAAGTATTTATCAAAATAAAAAAGAAAAATATAGCCGTATATTCCAGTTTTGGAAATTTGAATTGCCTTTGCTTTTTAAAAGATATCACCGCATTTTTTTATTTACCACCGTAGTTTTTTTGTTGATTGTTGCCATTGGTGTTTTTTCATCAATGCGCAATCCTGATTTTATACGTGGTATTTTGGGAGATAATTATGTAGATATGACGGAGCAGAATATTGACAAAGGCGATCCATTTGGTGTGTATAAAGATGGTAACCCTTTCTCCATGTTTGTTTACATTGCCTTTAACAATATCAAAGTAGCTTTTTTATCATTTATTGCCGGGTTTACATTAGGTATTGGCACTATGATGCTGATGTGGCAAAACGGTATAATGCTTGGTGCTTTTCAATATATGTTTTTTGCAAAAGGCCTTGGTGTTAAATCGGTGATGGTAATTTGGATACATGGCACGCTTGAAATTTCGGCCATTGTAATAGCCTGTACTGCTGGGTTTGTACTCGCCAGCGGTATTATATTTCCGGGTACGTACTCCCGCATGGATTCCTTTAAAAGAAATGCGAAAGATGCTGCAAAAATTTTAATAAGTCTTGTGCCCATATTTATTGTAGCAGCTTTTTTCGAAAGTTATGTTACGCATTTAATGAGCCAAACTTATGATAAAGAAATTAACAGCGGGCTGCCAGTTTGGGCGAGCGTTAGTATTTTATCTGTGTCATCAGTTTTCATCATCTGGTATTTTATTATTCTTCCAATTCGTTTACATAAAAAAGGTTATTACATTCAAACCGATGGAATTATTAATCGGGTGAAAAAAGAGGATGCGTAAAGGAATTTATATATCGTTATTGCTGATGAGTTTTCTATATGCTGCGCAGGCACAGAAAAAAATCATTTATCAGGATACATCTTTATTACAAAAAGATGAAAGTATTGATGTGCCAATTACTAACGACGAGATAAGTACAACAACTAAAACCGAAGGGGAAAATGCTGACAGCACTGTTTTCAGCGACACATTTGTTTCCAAAGTGGATACATCTTTATACGAAAATGGGATTCAATTTGATGGGGATTCGATAAAAAATTGGAAAAAACTTAGAGAATATGCCTACGCCAAATATTTAGATAGTTTACTTAGAAATAAAAAGGCGGAGAAGCAATCCGAGTACAAACCCGATTCACCATCAGGCCCGGGCGTTTTTAGTGGTATTTTAAGTTCTGGCATTACAAAGGTGATTTTGTTTACGTTAGCTATTGCATTTGTACTGTTTGTTATTTATCGCCTTTTTATTACGGAAGGATTTTTTAAGCGAAAAACTAAGGCTATAGAAAATGCAACGGATCAGCAGGAAGAAGAAATAATAACCAAAGAAAGTGACTTTGACAGGTTAATAAGAGTCGCCTTGCAAAACGGCAATTACAGGCAAGCTGTGCGATACCAGTATTTAAGAACATTGAATAAACTGGCAGATAAAAGTTTTGTTGAGCTGGCGCCTGATAAAACTAATTTTCAGTACGTACGTGAAATGCAAAACACAGCGTATCAAAACGAGTTTGCCGCTCTTACATTAAATTACGAATACGTTTGGTACGGCGAGTTTAATATAGATCAACCAGTGTATCAAAAAATAGAAAATGGCTTTGTCACCTTAAATCAGAAATTGTAAAAAAACAGTTGAAAAGCAAGCTTACATATTTTTTCTTGGCGCTGATAATGCTGCTTTGTGCGTGCTCCGGGGGAAGTTCAAAAAAAGGACTGCCCTCTATGGTTGAAACGTATTCAAAAACTGATACAAAGCCTTTTGGTGGAAATATTGCATACCGGCAAATTGAAGCCATGTTCGCCAACAATATCATACGCTCAAAAAAGTTGCCGTTTAAAAATACCTGGCAAAATATGAGCGACACAAGTGCATTATACGTTTGTATTGTGCCAAAATTATACACAACCGAAGATGATGTACAGGCGATGATGGAATACGTTTATGCTGGTAACAGTTTATTTATTTCAACTTCACGTATTGATGATTTATTGCTCGAGAAAGTAGGGTGTAAAGAGATTTTTACCGAGCCGTATACACAAAATTTACTGGGTGTAATGAAGGATACCAAAGTGAGTATAGGTGCAGACTCATCGATTAAATTTGGATATTATTATTACCCGTTCGAGAATTATTTTAAAGATTTAAATACAGCCGATACCAAGGTACTTGGTTATAATGATGATGGCAAGCCTGATTACATAGTTCACTTTTATGGAAAAGGAAAATTATACCTGCATTGCGAACCACGGGCTTTTAGTAATTATTTTTTACTTAAGGATGATAATTACAAATACTTACAGAATTGCTTTGCATTTACTTCGGATATTCCCCAGCATATTTATTGGGATGATTTTTATAACAAAACTGGATCAAGACGAAAATCTTCTGATGGTAAAAGTTACTCTTCTTTAAGTGAAATTATGAAGTATCCTCCGTTAGTATTTGCCTTTTGGTTAGCACTTATTTTATTGGGTTTGTATATTTTATTTGGCAGTAAGCGTATACAGCGAATTATTGCTCACGTAAAGCCAAATGAAAACACCACGGTAACTTTTACTGAAACTGTAGGCCGTTTGTATCTTCAAGAGAAAGATAATAAAAACATTGCCGATAAAATGATTACTTATTTTAATGAGTACATTCGCAATACTTATTTTTTAAACAGTAGCCATGTTGATGATGATTTTATTTTGATGCTAAGTCGTAAAAGTGGCGTTGAAAAAGATAAGGTAGAAACATTGTACCGTACAATTGCAGATACGCATAAAAGCAGCGTGGTAAACGATTATCAATTGCTTTCGCTGCAGACGCAAATTCAACAATTTTATAAAAATAAAGCATAGATTATTTAATACAACACCCAAAGCCTGTTGAGCTATAAAGTAACATGCTGGCTAATTTGGGATAAAAATTTAACTGATGGAAGAAAATTTGTTTGAGCAACGCATCGACCTTGGAGCACTTAACAGATCTGTTTATGAGATTAGAAGTGAAATTGCCAAAGTAATAATTGGCCAGTTTAAAATGGTTGATTTATTATTGATTGGTCTTTTATGCGATGGTCATATTTTAATTGAAGGTGTGCCAGGCGTTGCTAAAACTTTAACGGCAAAGCTGATGGCTAAAATTATTGATGCTGATTTTTCACGCCTTCAGTTTACACCTGATTTAATGCCGAGCGATGTAACTGGTACGTCAGTTTTTAATCCAAAAGAAGGCGAGTTTAATTTTAAAGCTGGTCCCATTTTTAGCAATATTATTTTAATTGATGAAATTAACAGAGCGCCAGCAAAAACGCAGGCGGCTTTGTTTGAAGTGATGGAAGAGCGACAGGTTACTGTAGATGGCATTACCCACCCAATGCGTTTCCCATTTCTGGTACTGGCAACTCAAAATCCAATTGAGCAGGAAGGTACTTATCGCTTGCCAGAAGCGCAGTTAGATCGTTTTCTTTTTAAAATTGAAGTTGGTTATCCAACACTAGAGGAAGAAATTAGCATCCTTAAAAGACAGCAGGGAAAAACGCAAACCGAGATGATGGAAGGGATAAGGAAAATCCTAAATACTCACGATATACAAAACTACCGCAGTCAGGTGCAGTCTATCATTATTGAACCTAAACTAGTAGAATTTATTGCCAGAATTGTAAATGAAACCAGAAATAATCCGGCATTATATCTTGGTGCTTCTCCGAGGGCTTCTCTGGCAATACTGCGTTCTGCAAAAGCTAATGCAGCCATAAAAGGAAGAGATTTTGTAACTCCCGAAGATATTATTGAGATGGCTCCTCATGTTTTAAGGCATCGCATAATTCTTACCCCAGAAAAGGAAATGGAAGGTATTACTGCGGATGATTTGATTGAATCTATTTTAAAAGCAATTGAAGTGCCCAGGTAAATTTAATGAGTATAACAGGGAAATATATTGGTGCATTATATCTTTCTGCAAGATTTTATCTTGCCGGTTGTTTATGCATTGCTTTGTTTGTTATTTCTTTTTTTATACCACAAATGTACGCACCAGTTCAAATTCTGTTACTTGTTTTTATTGCACTGATTGTGGTGGATTATCTGTTTTTATTTTTATTAAGTAAGCCACCAACTGCTAAACGGATAACTGCCGACCGCTTTAGCAATGGCGATGATAATAAAGTAGAAATACAAGTAAAAAATAACATGGTCTTTACTGTTGATATGGAGGTAATTGATGAACTTCCTGTTCAATTTCAAAAAAGAGACTGGAGTATTATTCACAGGTTTAATGCAGGTGAGCAAAAGTATATTTTTTATAAACTACGTCCGGTTTTAAGAGGTGAATATAATTTTGGGTGTATTGTAATTTACGTGCAATCCTTATTGGGTTTTTTAAAACGACGACATAATATTGAGGCAGAAGAAATTACGCCTGTATACCCTTCGTTTTTACAGCTGCGTAAATATGAATTATTATCAAAAACAACTATTCAGGCTGAGCAAGGTAATAAAAGAATGCGCAAAATAGGACACAGTATGGAGTTTGAGCAAATTAAGGAATATGTACGTGGCGATGATGTGCGAAGCGTAAACTGGAAGGCAACGGCAAGAAGAGGCTCGTTGATGGTTAATAATTACACCGACGAAAGATCGCAGCAGGTGTACTGTATTATTGATAAAGGCCGCCTCATGAAAATGCCTTTCGGCGGATTAACGTTGCTTGATTATGCGATTAACAGCACATTGGTGCTTTCAAATGTTTGTTTGCAAAAGCAAGATAGAGTAGGTTTGATGACTTTCTCAAATAAAATGGGTTCCATAATTGCTGCAGATCGTAAGCCTATACAACGGGAAAATATTTTGCAGCTTTTGTATAACCAGGAAACAGCTTTTTTAGAAAGCGATTTCGAAATGCTTTACCTGCAGATACGCAATCGTATAAAACATAGAAGCCTAATTGTGCTTTACACAAATTTCGAATCGCTTTCCGGTTTAAACCGCCAGTTAAATTATCTGCGTTCTATAGCTAAACATCATTTATTAATGGTTGTTTTTTTTGAAAATACAGAACTACATTCACTTTCGCATTTAGATGCGCAGAACGTAGAAGAAGTTTACATAAAAACTATTGCTGAAAAATTTGAGTTTGAAAAAAGACTTATTGTTAAAGAACTTAAAAAGCATGGCATACTTTCTATTCTTACTCCTCCTGAAAAATTAACCGTTAATGCGGTGAATAAATATTTAGAACTTAAGGCGAGGCAGGCAATATAAATTTGATTGTTTTTTTGAATGAGGTGGAAAAATTATTCAGTTTATGCGACATCAGGAAGCCTTAATATGCTATTTGGTATTTCCATCTTCAAACCGCTACAATTTGTAACGGGTTTATTCTTTTCATGTTTAAAGAAAAACTTTGATAAACTTTTACACTTTTGCACAGTTGTCCAAAGTATCTTTACAAAAAAAACATTTGGCTCGCAAAACAACATATCGGCAACGCTTTACCAATAAACTAATTGAAGCAGGCGAAGAACCTGTAAAAAGAGAACGCAAAGAAAGAATTCCTGTTGACCCGGAAATTCAACAGACTTATTTGGAAGGCAAAGCCATATTGGTGGATAAGCCTTTGCATTGGACATCTTTTGATGTGGTGCGAAAAATGCGCAGTTTAATTCAGATAAAAAAAATTGGCCATGCCGGTACGCTCGACCCATTGGCAACAGGTTTACTGATTGTATGTACAGGAAAATTTACAAAAAAGATAAATGAGTACATGGCGCAGGAAAAAGAATACACCGGCTCCATTACCTTAGGTGCAGTTACACCAACGTATGATTTAGAAAGCCTGCCCGAGCAGGAAAAAGACTATTCTTTTATTACTGAAGAAATGTTGAAGAATGCGACGTTAGAATTTATTGGAGATATTCAACAGCGCCCGCCAATATTTTCCGCCATAAAAAAAGATGGCGTAGCGTTATACGAACTTGCCAGAAGGGGAGAAGATGTTGAATTAAAACCCCGCAGCATTACCATTAAATCTTTTGAAATAACAGCCATCGAACTGCCACTCGTTTATTTTAAAGTTATTTGCTCTACCGGTACTTACATACGTAGCCTAGCAAATGATTATGGAGCGGCACTTGGCTGCGGAGGCCATCTTAGCAGTTTACGCCGCACAAGAATTGGCGAATTTAAAGTTGATGATGCAGTTGATATGGAGGAATTTGAAATGCAGATCAACAACAATTCCACAAGTCAATAAGTAATAGGCTATTGTTTTTACAGGGTAATTATTGTTCCCAACATAATCTATTTGATTGACCAAACTTAAATGACTTGTATTTTTAAAAAGGATAACTTATGCCAATGGTAAGATTATAATTTTCGTATCGCCATTTTTTATAACGATTGTCATTATATGTTTTGCCAGGGTTAGAAGGATCCGGAATCACTTCGCCACGCCTGAATAAATTATTAAAGTTAATATCGGGTATTTGCCAGCCATCATTTTCAAAAACATCAGGACGTTTAAATCTAAATCCAAAATCTAACCTGATAACAAAATAATTAAAATCGAATCTAAATCCTGTTCCAATAGCTACGCCCATTTGTTTATACAGATTTTTAAACATAAACTGCGTGCTGTCAATACCTCCCGCAGGCTTCGTATTTCTAAAATTCCACACATTGCCAATATCTGCAAATAAAGCACCTTTGAGAACTAAGGAATTAGGAATGATTTGTGCAATGGTATATCTGTATTCAATATTTGTTTCTAATTGAACATCGCCTGTGCGGTCGTTAAATGTATTAGAGCCATAAGGAGTAAGCGGCTGCGAGCCACGGCCTATTCCTCTTACGGGCCAGCCACGCATACTGTTTGCGCCGCCCCCAAAATATTGTTTAAAGAATGGTAGTGTGGTATCTTTTTTTGATGCTATGCCTACACCTGCAAAAGCCCTGAATACAAAGGCAGATTTAGGATGACTGACAGAGAAAATATACTCTGCGTCAGCTTTTACATAGTGCCGCATATATTTTTCAAAAATTTTAAATCTTCCCCAAATTAAACCGCTTTCTTCTACATTTACTTTAAAGCCGTGTTGCCTGTTGGTATGTTTCGTATTTACTTTATTAAACCTGTAGCCAACACTTGCACCTGCAATTAAAGCGGTATTGAAAGAGTATCTTAAAAAAGGATTGTCGATAAGAGTTTGCCTGAAACTATCTGTTTCGTTATACAAACGTGCAAATTCAAAATTAAGTGGTTTAAATATCCATTGATGATTTTTTCGGGTAGTGCCATTGTAACCGGCTCCAATATTAAATGATTGCAGATTGAAAAGGTTAATACGGTTAATGTAAGAAAGTTTGGTATTTATAAACGTTTCTGTCGATACGAAACGCTTATCACGGTTAACGCTGGCGAAGGGAAAAATAAACCTGGGGAAAATAATACTGTTAGTATAACTCACTTCATTTGAGTTGATAAGATTTTTTTTGTTGCTGCTATCTGGCCTGAAATTAAATTCAACCCCTGCAAGTAAAGAATTTGTCATTTTTATCCCTTCTTTATGCAAGTTTCGATTAATAAATGAAATGTTGCCAGAGAGCCCCAATAAATTTCCTGCATTTGCAGCAGTAACGCTGTTGGTGTTGCTGGATGCGGAGTAACTGGCTTCCAAAGCAGCTTCGTAACCATACTGCTTTCCTGGTATCAATTGCACAATCAAATCAATTTTGTGCGTAGTATCTAG
Organism: Chitinophagales bacterium; assembly: GCA_038216775.1. Lineage (GTDB taxonomy): Bacteria > Bacteroidota > Bacteroidia > Chitinophagales > Chitinophagaceae > Ferruginibacter. The sequence goes on along the minus strand of JBBQPX010000024.1, from coordinate 379 downwards.
GCTGTCGCGTTTTACTTCATTTACTTCAATGTTTGTACTTTGCCAAACACCTGTTCTGGAATAAGCATTCAGCGATTTATAAAAATTATCCTGGTTATATAGATCGCCTTTTCGCAAATACATATTCCTTACCAATAACCTTGGACGAAATAGATACTTATGATAAAGCATAATAAAATTTGTGTCAGTTACGCAGGTATCGCAACGCTTTCTGCCTATAACCCTTGTCGTTAATCCCGAATCCCCGGGACTATCACCTGTTTTATAATCTGGTAAAAAATAGATATTATTAATGTAGTATTGTTTTAATTTACTACTATCTTTCGGAGGATTAAGCACCACAGCTAGCTTGATTGTAGGGGAGTCTCTTGCTTTTTGC
>JBBQPX010000023.1:0-14961 GCA_038216775.1 Chitinophagales bacterium | reverse complement strand
TGAATTTTCTCAATAATTTCATTGTTTGTCATAAGCAGTACATTAAATCAGTTTCCTGATAATTAGCGATGAGTTAGTTCCTCCAAATCCAAAGGAGTTCGACAAAAATACAACTATATCTTTTTCGACAGCCATTTTTGCAATATTCAATTTTGCAGAGTCTTCATCGGGGTTTTCGAAATTTATATTTGGCGCAACAAATGAATTTTCCATCATTAACATAGAATATACAATTTCACTTGCGCCTGCCATCCAACATTCGTGGCCTGTCATTGATTTTGTGGAACTTACAAGCGGCCTGTGTTCACCAAAAACCTCATGAATGGCCTTTGCCTCACTTGCATCGCCTGCCGGAGTACTGGTGGCATGAGCATTTATATAGTCAACGTCTTTGGCCATAATACCCGCATCTTTAATAGCCCGGTGTAAAGACCTAACCGGCCCATCAACCGTTGGGTTGGATATATGGGCTCCATTTGACGAAAAACCATAACCTATTACCTCGCCCAGTATTTTTGCTCCTCTTTTTTGGGCTGATTCCAGGCTTTCTAAAACAACAGTTGCTGCACCACCGCTTGGTATCAGTCCGTCGCGGTCTCTATCAAATGGCCTGGAGGCTTTTGTTGGGTCGCTTTCCCTTATGGAAAAAGCTGATAACGCATCGAAAGTACCCATGGACAAATGGTTAATTTCTTGTGCGCCACCGCAAATTATACAATCCTGCAAACCTGTTTTTATAAAGTGATAACCAAGGCCTATGGAATGGGAGCCGCTTGCGCAGGCAGCACTTATGGTAAAATTTATACCCCGCAACTTAAATATTGTTGCCAGGTTCATCGTTACCGTGGAGTTCATTGTTTGAAAAACTGCGCCAGAACCAACCAAGGTTGTGTCTTTCTTTTCTCTTATAATGTCGTTGGCCTCAATAATAGATTTTCCCGAGCTATCGTTGCCATACAAAATACCTATTTCATTGGCTGCGATATAATCTTCATCGATACCGGCATTTTGCAAAGCTTCAACAGTAGCTAAATAAGCATATTCACCTTGCTGCGGTAGCATTATACGTGCTCTTCTATCTAATTTACCCTTAAGTTCTGGCTTTTCAACAAAACCAGTAAGGCCCGAGCGGTAACCATATTCTTTACGTACAGGGTCCAGCACAATACCGGATTTTCCCTTGTATAGGGAGTCCCTTACCTCATCAAGGTTTTTTCCTATGCAGGAATAAATGCCCATGCCTGTTATAACAACTCTGTTCATGTTTTTGTAGGAACACGCCTTTTGGCGTGTTCTATCAGTACTCGCCATCAGGCGAGTACCTACGAATATAATCCTCCATTTACCGAAATAACCTCACCGGTTACATACGCTGCTTCTTTAGATGCTAAAAAAGCAACCACGTGTGCAACCTCTTCGGGTAAGCCAAATCGTTTTAGCGGAATAAGGTTTTTTAATTCAGCTTCATTCAGTCCGTCCGTCATATCTGTTTTAATAAAGCCCGGTGCTACTGCATTTACAGTAACGCCTTTGCGGCCAATTTCTTGTGCTAATGCCTTTGTAGCACCAATAACACCTGCTTTTGCAGCCGAGTAATTGGTTTGGCCAGGCAATCCTTTTAATCCCGACAGGGAAACCATATTGATGATGCGGCCGTATTTTTTTTGCAACATGCCGTTTACCACCAAGCGTGTAACGTAAAAGAAACCATCAAGATTTGTTTTAAGTACACTGTCCCATTGTTCATCTTTCATAAAAATCATCAACCCATCATCTCTAATACCTGCATTGTTTACCAACACTTCAATAACCTTATCTTCGTTGGCTTCCAGCCATCCTCCCAATTTGGTTTTAATATCCTCTTTTTCTGCTACATCAAACTGTATTATTTCACCATCAACCCCTTTTTCTCTAACTAAAGCCAATGTGTTTTTAGCTTCTTCTTCATTTGATTTGTAATTGATAAGCACATTATAACCCATCTCGGCCATTTTAATACAAACAGCCCTGCCAATACCTCTTGAACCTCCTGTAACTAATGCAAATTTCATTTTTTCTGTTGATTTTAAAAGGTAGAATCTGTTATTTTAAAAAGTTAAAAGGTCGCTTCTCCTAAATCTTACCAAGCTTAAAAGAAACCACTGGGTCAGATTTTTCAAAGTGTTTTTTAATCCTCTCTAAATCTTTGTACTTCGGTTCATCTTCAATAAACTTAGGAAATAACTTTCTTATTTCTGTATAAATATGATGTGTTTCAGTTGATAATCTATCGGTACATTTTACAAAATCAATCGCTTGTAAAACAGTCATCATCTGTATCGCCAGCACTTCAAAAGAATTATCAATTACACGTTTAGTCATCAATGCTGCATTGCAACCCATGCTCACAATATCCTGGTTATCGTTGTTATTTGGTATGCTGTGTACATACATCGGGAACGACATGGTTTGATTTTCTGCCACAGTAGATGTAGCAGTAAATTGCATACCCTGCATACCAAAATTAAAGCCCAATACACCTAAGTTAACAAAAGGTGGAAACTTCTGATTCAATTTTTCATTCAGCAAGTAATTCAACTGCCTTTCGCTAAGCATAGATAATTTGGTGATGGCAATTTTAAGTTTGTCCATTTCCAGAGAAACATAATCTCCATGAAAATTACCACCGTGAAAAATATTTTCGTTTTGATGGTCAATCACCGGATTATCATTAACCGAATTCAATTCGTCAGTAACTACACCCTCTACGCTGCAGATGGTGTCGTAAATAGGACCAAGTATTTGCGTTACGCAACGGAGCGAATAATATTCCTGTACTTTATCCTGAAACACTTCTTGGTCAAGCTTTTCGGGATTGTACAAATGCTCGCTACGGCTGCGAATCATTTTGCTATCCTTTAAAATATCACGCATTTGAGCGGCTATTTTATTTTGCCCTTTATGATGTTTAACAACATTAAGTTCGTAAGAATAATGGTCGTCAAAAGCTTCCACAACTTCGTTAATCATGGCCGAAAGCATAACAGACCATTCCAATAATTTTTGCGCCTGAATAATATTCACCATGCCAATACCCGTCATGGCAGAAGTGCCATTTAAAATGGCAAGGCCTTCTCTTATATGAATAGTAAGCGGCTTAATATTCAATTTTGCATAAACATCTGCCGTAGGCTGAACAGTGCCTTCGTAAATAACTTCGCCTTCGCCAATTAGCACAAGTGCGAGGTGAGCCAACTGTACCAAATCGCCGCTTGCGCCAACGCCACCATGCTCAAAAATACAAGGCGAAACATCTTTATTAATAAGCTCCTTAAGCAGCTCCACCGTTTCTGGATGTACGCCTGAATAAGCCTGCATCAGGCTGTTTAAACGGGCAATCATTACGGCTTTAACCATAATGGGGCTCATTAAATTGCCACCGCCCGAGCTATGGCTACGTATTAAATTGTATTGCAGCTGCAGAAGATTCTTTTCATTAACCTTATACTGCGCCATGGGGCCAAAGCCCGTATTAATACCATAAATAAGTTTGTTTGAAGAAAATTTCTGCAAAAAATTGTAATTCTCTTCTACTTTTTTCAGCTTTTGAGTATCTAAACTAACCTGCTTACCCTTGTATAATATATCTGAAAAATTTTCCAGCGTAAGCGCACTATCTCCTACATGTACCATGTTCCGAATTTTATATGCAATTATTTGTTTGGTAACGAAAGGAGTAAAAATAGAATAAAGTATTCAAATTTTGATTTTTTGTCTACCATTAATGAAGGTACTAAATGCTGCCAATAAAAATTTGCGGTTATTGGGTATTTTAAGTGCGAACATATTTGCATACTTTAGCTATTAAATAAAACCATTAAAAATATGAAAAAGATTATCGGAGCTTTTGCACTGACGTTTTGTTTGCTCATTGCCAATGCACAAAAAGTAAAAACAACCAGTGGTAACGCTGATGTTTTGAAGGCGGAAACAAGTATTAATATTGAATTTAATTATGATAACTTAAGCGTAGGCAAATTTAAATCCGAACAGGAGTATGTCACCGCAAAAACAGAAGAGTATAATAAAAAAGAGGCGGGCAAAGGCGATACCTGGGCTGCAAGCTGGAAGAATGATAAAGAATCGAGGTTTGAACCTAAGTTTATTGAATTGTTTAAAGAAACCAGTGGTATGACTGTGGTTACAAGTGCCAAATACACGTTGATATTTAAAACTACTTCCATTGAACCAGGCTATAATATAGGCATAAGTCGTAAAAATGCACAAATAGATGCAGAAATATGGATAGTTGAAACGGCAAACAAATCAAATAAAGTTGCCACGTTTACAATAAACAATGTACCTGGTGGAACTGCATTTGGCTATGATTTTGATACCGGGCTTCGTATTTCAGAAGCTTATGCTAAAGCTGGAAAAAGTTTGGGTAAATTTTTCAAATAACCAATAATAAAATACATCTTTGCTAAAGGCTCCCAATTTCGGGAGCCTTTATTTTATTAATAAGTAACCAAAAAAAGATGAAAACTTATAAGCTGCTATCTTTTATGATAGCCTTTATTTTATGTGGAAGCTTTTCATCAGCGCAAGAAGTTGATATAACCAAAGGAAACCTTGCTGTTTTAAAAGGTGAAAACTCCATCAACTTTGAATTTACGTATGAAAAAATGGCTGTGGGCGATTTTAATAAAGAAGCAGATTACATTAAAAAACGTATTGAAGACGAAAACGCAAAGGACCCTCCAAACGGTGATAATTGGGTTGCCCAATGGGAAGAGCAAAAGAAAGTTTATTTCGGAGATAAATTTATACTTGGCTTTACAAAACAAAATAAAATGACGGTTGATAAAACCGCTAAATACACCCTCATTTTTAATACCAAAGCTTTAGAGCCTGGTTACCAGGTTGGTATATCTAAAAGAAATGCAGGTGTAGATGGTACTGTTACTTTAATTGAAACCGGAAAACCAGAAAAGAAACTGGCCGTACTTTATGTAGAGCGTGCGCCTGAAACGAAATGGCGTGGTGCTGCTTTTGATGCTAAATCCCGGATTGGCGATGCATACTTCATGGATGGGCAAAAAGTAGGAAAATTTATAGAAAAAAATATCAAATAATCAGCCTCTCAAAATTTCATTAATTAAAAACTGTCCGTAAACCTAAACAATCTAAAATGATTAAACATGCATTAGTAATTGCATTTACTGCACTTACAACCCTCACTTTTGCTCAAAGCAAAAAATTCACTTTTAAACTGGGTTCGGAGTACGAATTACCCAGAAAAGCAGAGGACCTTTCTTTTTTCGGAAATGATAAAGATGGTATTGTAAACATGGGCTTAAAAAAAGAAGAACTTACAATCTTAAGATTTGACCCAAAAACTTTAGAGCAGTCAACAGAAAAAACAATTGAACTGCCAGAAATGACCAAAAATTTTAACAGCGAAGGCGTTATAGATTTTACAGGTAAATATTATTGGATGCACAGCGACTGGGATAAATCGTCAGAAACTGAATCTTTATTTTATGATAAGGTTGATGTGGTTTCAGGAAAAATAACCGAGTCTAACAAAAAATTATTTGATGCTAACAGAATAAGTGGCAGCAGTGCAGTTATGACTGGCTTTTACAGGTATAAAATGGGCGGCAAATACGAATTTAATTTTGATGCAGACAATACAAAACTGCTGGTAAGTTACAGGCTGGCGCCGGAAGAAAAGAATGATAAAAAAAGTTACGATAAAATCGGGTTCTATGTTTATGATGAGAATATGAACAAACTGTGGAATAACGAATTTACCATGCCATATACCGAGCAGATTATGGATAATATTGATTTTTCGATTGACTCAAAAGGTAATGCCTATATGCTTGCCAAAGTGTACTAATCAGAAAAAAGAAAAGAAGTAGATAAGGAAACAGGTGCAGCTGGCTATCATTACGAGGTTTTAAAATTTACAAAAGAAAGTAAAAAAATTATTAACACTACCATTACTATTGGGGACTATTTTATTAAAGCGGCATCCCTAATAGAGAATACAGCACACGATATGGTGATTGCATGTACTTACAGTAAAAAAGCAAAAAGCAATGGTACGGATGGTGTTTTTCTGGCACTGATGGACCAGACCGGAAAAATAAATAAGTATAAAAATGGCTATTACGAATTTCCATTAGAGGAACTTGAGAAATTTGAATCAGCCCGCAGTAAAAGAAAAATGGAGCGGAAGAAAGATTACGAAGCGCCCAATTTAAGCGTACGTAATATTGTAGTAGAAGCTGATGGCAGTTTGTTTATTGCACTGGAAGAGTATTATGTTGAATCAACAACATATTACGACTCAAGAGGCGGTTCACGTACTACTTATACTTACTATTACGAGGATATACTGGGAGCTAAAATAAGTAAGACGGGCAATTTTGACTGGCTAAGAAAAATACCTAAAAAACAAAAAGGTAGCAATGGAAGAGGCACTATGAGCTACAAATTAGTGAGTGATGAAACAGGTTACTATTTTATGTTTTTAGATAATAAAAAGAACGAGGAAATTGCTGAAGATGAAGTGCCTAAGTATCATGTTGATGGTTTTGGCGGACAGGTGGTTGTAGGTAAAATTGACAATTCAGGCAATATCTCCCGTGAGATTGTGTTTGATACACGGGAAGAAGAAGTAAAAATATTTCCTTCTCAATTTAAAAGAATAAACCGCAACCAATTTATTGGCAGGGCAAAAATGAAAAGAGGTGATTTTAAACCTTTGTTAATTACACTTAATTAATTTACAATACCATACTATTTACAAAAAAGATTCCGCAATAATGCGGAATCTTTTTTATAAAGCCTTTTAAGGTCATTAGACCATTTCCATCACATTTATTTTTGGATAGAACCACATCACATCTACATCTTTACAAATTGCTTCATCAGGAGAAATTGCATGTTCGCTTTCTGTATCCAGCGGTAAAGCTTCTTGATTTTTTCCGAGATTGATGCTGTATGGGTTTACTTTTATATCAGGGGCTGTTCCATTAACCTGCGCACTTACTAGCCTGAAAATGGCTACAGAAAGTTGTTCCAGCGTGTTCATGTTTTTTTTAATCTGTTCTATTAAATTTTCTGGCGTGTACTGTACTTCAATTTCTTCCTGAAATTTTCTTAAAAAAGCCAGGTCAAAAGGGTCAATATATCGGTTTGCAAAAATTGTATTTTCAAAAGGGCGCCATTCTAAAAACAAATCCTGCATTATTTTATTCAGTTGCCCAAATTTTCGTCCAAGCCCACTTTGCCTTGCAAAAAGTGTTTTCAAAACACCCATATTTGTAAATGCTTTGTTTGCAAATAAATGAGCAGGTACAGCCCAGTAAGTTGCCCAGTCCCAGAAAATTTTAACCACCATAATCTGTGTGTTTCCCATTAGCAGGTATTTATTCTGATAAACAGGAATCCACGCATCTACCAACGCCAAATGGCATTGCTCATAAACAGTTACACGGGTTTCAATATCCTCTTCATTTAAATCACGCAGAATTAAATCGCTTAGCCAGGTATTATTCATGGCAATAAAATCAGTACCCGGCGAATACAGTGGGTCTAAAAATGCACCTGATTCGCCCGTTACTCCCCATCGTTCGTTTGAGTAAAGCTTACCGGTATGATGTGCGTAGTGTTTCAAAATTTTAAAATCGAGCAAACCTTCTCCTTGTCCCATTGGCTCCAGCATTTTATACGGAAGTGGTTCATTTATTTTCATCCACTCAACAGCTTTTTCATAGGTGTTGAAAGTTTCAAAAGGATGCACAGCCGGGTCGGCAACAATACCAATACTTGTATTTTTTGAACCCAAAGGAATAATCCAAAGCCAATAGCCTTTATCCATAAAATGCACGGTGCTTAAATACCGAAGGCCCGGTTCCAGGTAAGATTGCCATTCCTTGTTATCCGACCAGGTATCAACATCAATAACACCTTTAAGTCGCCACCAAACAGCATTACTGTGGTGTTCCATTGGTTTTTGAAACTGCAGTTTGCGTTTCATAACGCTTGCCCTTCCACTTGCATCGGCTACCCAGCGGCAAGTAACTTTTATTTCTTCGCCAGCTTTTACATAAGTAACCTCATGGCCATTTTCGCCGTTGATATCAACAGCACTTGCTTTTGCACCTAGTATTAAATCAGTCCCTTTTTCCTGCGTAAGCTTCATTAAATAATTTTCCAGCGTACCTCTGTCAACCTGGTGGCTGGGTACAGGCAAACGTAAGCGGGGACCAAGTTCTACCCGGCTGCTAATATCTTCTTTAGTATTATTTTTAAAGAAAAAGCGAAGCCCGTGTTTAGGTAGTTCGTGTGCTTCAAGATAGTCGGTTAGCTGTAAAACTTCTCTTAAATAATGTGTGCCAAGTTCCACGGTTGATTCGCCAACTTTATGTGCAGCCGTCGTTGCTTCATTTTCTCTTCTCTCCAAAACCAAAATAGAAATATCTGGTTTTGCATTTTTAAGTTGCAGGGAAAGTGTGAGTCCGGCAAGACCACCGCCGAGTATAACAACATCGTATTGAGGAATCATGAGCATTATTTTAAGGTATTCTAAAAATAAGCTTAAAAAGAGAAAGGCAAAATTTATTTTAAGGCATTTATATCAATAGGTGACTTGAAGTTAAACACTGTTGTTAAAATAGTGTGGGTGTATAATTTTTTTGGCGCCGTAGGAGCGATATGCCGACTTCCCGGCAAAGGTAGATTTAACATATCGCTTCTATGGAGCTCGATACGGCTTTCAACTTTCAAATTCTGCCACTAACATTTCGACCCTCTGGGTCTTTAAAATGTAATAGATTGAATTATTATCTACGTCAATTAGTAATAATGATATTCCTTTTATTTTAATTCCTCCTGTCGATAAACCGTATAACTTTTCTTCCTGCCTCGGGCATTTGAATAGCTTTTATTTCTTCTGCAGTAATAAATTTCAGGTGGGGGCTAACTCTTAAGCGGGCTTGCAAATTAGCTCGTATTTTTCGTTCACTTTCTTCTGTCAATTTTTCTGGTAGAATATAAATCGTTACTTCATCATTTCCCATTTCGTTTGATGAAACTTCGGCAACATACTCAATTACATTTTCCATTTCATGCAGTATATCTGCCAATGCAGGCGGGTATAAAGTTGTACCCTTAAATTTAATCATCTGCTTTTTGCGGCCAACCACAGGAGATAACCTTAAACTATTGCGGCCACAGGCACAAGGCGTATCATCATACACGCAAATGTCGCCGGTTTTATAACGCAGAAGCGGCATACCTTCCACACCCAAAGTTGTAATTGTAACTTCTCCCGGCTCGCCGGCTTTAACGGGCTTGTTCATTTCATCAAGCAACTCTACAATTAATAAATCGGGTTGCAGGTGTCCGCCTTTGCATTCGCTGCATTCGGTAAATGCAGTTTGCATTTCAGTAGAAGCATAAGTTGAATATAATTTTATATTCCACGCATCGGTTATTTTTTTACCAAGAGGATTTAATGAAAAGTCTTTGTTGCGGATATTCTCACCAACGCAGATTGCTTTTTTTACCGAACTATTATTTATATCAATATTATGTTCGGCAGCATAACTTATCAACTTAATAATAAAAGAAGGCACGGCAACAATAGCCGTTGGCTTAAGCCTTAAAATAGTTTCTAATTGTAACGACGGCACGCCAGGCCCAAGCCTGATGATGCCTGCGCCAAGTTTACGAATACCTGCATAATATGCCATGCCTGCCATAAACTGACGGTCGAGCGTAAGCATCAATTGGTAAATGTCATTCTCCGAACCATCAGCACTAACAAAGGAAGCATACTCATTGCAGGCAAGGCGCACTAAATCATTTTCGGTTAGCATAACCGTAACGGGATTACCCAAAGTACCCGACGTAGAACTATATTCAACAATCTTTTCCTTTGGCACACATAAAAAATCTTCGTTTCGTTGCTGTAAATCTTCCTTAACCGTAACCGGTATCACACTTATATCTTCAATGGTTTTTATACCATTAGGATTAAACCTTGATTTGGAAAAAAATTCTTTATAAAAAGGTGAATGCTCGTTAAGATAAGCAATAGTTTCCTGCAGTTTTGTTTCCTGCATGGCTTTTATTTCTGCTGCACTTTTAAAGGCCGCTTGGGGTGAGTAGTTCATATAGTTTCTATTATTATCATGGCACAAGCCATTGATTTTACATGAGAAAGTGAAACGAAAATTTTTCCAAGCTTTAAATTTGCGACTGTTTTCGCAGTTAATCCAAGAAACTTCATCTCGGGCTTTCCTTCTGCATCATTGTAAATTTCTATTTCGTTAAAAGCTGTTCCTTGTCTCCAACCTGTACCTAATGCTTTTAAAAAAGCTTCTTTGGCAGCGAAACGTGCGGCATAGTGTTCGTACTTTTTTCCTCTTGCTTCACAATATATAATTTCATCCGCAGAAAAAACAAGTTCTTTAAACCCTGATTTTTTCTCCAGCTTTTCAGCTATCCTTTCAATTTCCACTAAGTCTGTACCAATTCCAAAAATCATGGCGACAGTTTTTTATTTATTTTTTTAATCTGCGTATTAATATGCTCTTCTTCGTTTTTTGTAGCAATAACTTTTGTTAGTGCTGTTTGGTAATTCTTTAGCGCAGCTGCATATTGTTTTTGTTTGTATAGATAATCTCCTGCTAAAATATACGTATTATAAAACTCCGGATTGCTTGCTACAAGGCTGTCAATATTTACCTTTTCACCATCCAGAATTCTTTGTTTAATATTTCTGAATATTTCAAAATTGCGGAAGTTATTCGTAAGCAGAAAAGAATCCGGCGCAATATTTAAAGCCGTATCTGCAATTTCTCTATTTTCATTTAAGCCATGCAAAGCAAATATCTTTTTTAAATCGTAGCAAACATATTCACCCAATTGCCAGGGCGAAGTGGACACCCAAACCATTAATTTTTTTGGTTCAAAAACAATGGAGTGATGCGCTATTAACTGGTTGATGGCTTTTTCGTTTCCTAAGCCAATGTTTGCTCCGTTAATGCCTTTTTGGTCACGCAAAATGTTCACCGTTTTTTGCACAGTATTTTTGCCGTTAGCATTCAGCAGTTCCATCATGCGCTGATAGCGATACACCGATGCGCTTTTGTCTTCCTGCTCTTTATTCAATTTTGTTTTCTCCAATTTATCTCCCTGAAAATGATTTGTACAAACAATCATATCTTTTTTGGGGTCATACACATCTAAATCATTTGGCGTTTTTTCTATTATCACAGCCTTGCCATCATTTGCTGATGCAACAAGAAAAGATTCAGAAACAAACATTTTTCTTGATTTTGCAATAGCAATAGCTTCCTGTATATTTTTTGCATACTGCAGAATTTCTCTGGTTACTAAAGAAACCGGCGTAGCAGAACCTGTAGGCAAATCAGTTTTCGCTGCGTTGATGGTTACAGATAATCCCTGATCGTTCATACCAGAAACTGCGCCAACAAAACCACCCCAGGTGACTGTCATAAATTTATGTCCTTTTGTTGGGCTGAAAAAGGCCACGATTTTATCTTCAGCAAATTTATCGCCCACAAAAAAATCAAAATTGCGACCAATAATCATCGTGCTGTCTTCAGACTTTGCACCCCATGTACCAAAAGATGTGCAGCCAACAAGCGCCAGGTTTTGTACTGCATGGCCAATATCATGCGCAGCATGATAATTTAAAATGCGTTGGTAATTTGTGCCGAGATATTGGTACTCCGGAGATGCAGATTCAGAAACGCCATAAATTTCTTCCCTGTATTCTTCAGTTACATTTTTATCGAGGTTACGATTAAAAAAACCAATGAGGTATTTAAGAAAATTTCTTTTAAATGTTCCGGGAACCATTTTATTAATCTGCTCCGCAAAATGATTTTCCTGGCGCACCACTAATTCTTCTGTAAGTTTTCCATTAATTACTCCACGTTCAAAAGGTTCGCCTTCAACATATAATTCATATAAACCGCTTTTGCTGTGGCGAAACCAGTTGTTTTTTAATGTATAGAATCCATCGCCATGGTTGGTGCGTTGCAATTGCAGACTGCTCATATCGGCAGGCTTTGGCGGTGCTACTTTTGAAACCTGCACTAAGTAAATAGCATCAATCAACAATAAAATAAAAAACACTGCAAATACACGCAGCACTCTTCTCCAGAATTTTTTTCTTTTAAGCATTTCTTATCTTTTCAATTATATCCTCATTTCCTAAAAACGCAGTGCAGGTAACCAAGCCACTCATGGTGGCACCCAATATACCATGCAAATTAAGATTTTGTCCTGTTAAGTAAAGGTTAGGGATTTTTGTACGTGGCGATATAAACGTTTTTAGCGGGTTACTGTAATCCTTTGCTATGCCATACATAGAGCCATCATCGTTGCCAATATAATCTCTGTAAGAGAGAGGGGTAGCCGTATAATAGTTTTGTATGTTTTCCCGCAGATTTGGAAATCTTTCTTCCACACAGTCGAGCAATGTTTCCGCTTTACGTTTTTTAAAAGCTGCATATTCGTCACCACGGTCGTCTACAGCCGAAACTGTGTTGAAAGAATTTTCCCATTGCTTCACTTCATCATAACGCATGTAAGCCAGCAGCGTCATAGACTCTGCAAACTCCGGCGATTTGGATGAAGCCGAGAAAAAAACACAGTAACACAAAGGCCAGTCAGCTTCTGTGTGATCAGTCATATCCCAAATTCTTCCATCTTTATGATAATAGAAATTGTTTTTTTTATAGCGGACCGAATCTTTTTTTAAAACAATGTTTACAACGAAACCGCCGATTGAATTTTCGAGACTTTTAACCCGAGTTTTATAAGCCTGTTTTATCAGGCTGCTATCTATCATATCCAATGTACGCACCGGATGCATGTTGCTGATAAATTGCTTTCCATACACATGAGAACCATCCGCTAACTCAACAGAGGTAACTTTACCTTCTTCAACAACAATTTTTTTTACTTCGCTGTTGCGATGAATTACACCACCTTGGTTGCGTATGTTCATCGCCATAAATTTACCAATATCGGAGCCTCCGTCAATACATTTCCAGGAGCTTTCGATGTAGCTGTTAATAATCATAGCATGTACGTAAAATGGTGTTTTATTTGATTGTAAAACATACAGCATATTATTACCTACCAGCACAGCCTGTAATTTTTCGTTATTGGTAATGGATTCAATAAATGCCCTGGTATCAATACCCAGCACAGCATTTTTTTCATCTATATTACCGCCGGTTCTTAAATTATATAACGGAAATTTGCTGCACACTTCTTTTATTTTATCACAATACAAACGCAAGGCTTTTTCTTCCGCAGGAAAATCTTTGAGTAGGTGCTGAATAAAATTTTCGTAGCCCTGTGCAAATACATACTCCCTTTCGTCGTTTTCGATAAGTATTTTATCAAAACCATTTTCATCCATTTTCTGCAACTTCAGTTTGTTGATTATGCCGAGATATTTGAAAACCTGGTAAAGATTTTGCCCTTCAGAAAGTCCACCAAGGTAATGTACGCCCGAATCGAAAATTACTTTATCACGCACATAAGTTTGCAGGCAACCGCCTATCTGCCTGTTTTTTTCAAGCACACAAACCTTGTAACCTTCACGCCCAAGTATATCGGCACAAACAAGGCCGCCCATACCGCTTCCAATAATCACTATGTCAAACTCCTCTGCCATTCATTTATAATTGTTTTAAAATAAATATTGTGTTTGATGTTACTTTCGAATCAGCCATTTCAATGCAACTCATATTTTTCTCTTTTGCAATTTGCTTTATCATATTTGATGAGAAAAAATGCAAACCTGTTTCTTTTGTTTTATTAAAATTGAAAACCCTGGTTGAAAAAAATTCTGTTCGTCTTGTCTTCTTATGCATTTCTGCTTTCTCCGTATCTCCATCTCTTATAATAACAATACCAGCAGGATTAAGGTTTGCAATACACTTATCAATAACAATTTTTTGTTCTTCTACCGGCAGGTAATGCAACATATCGGCTAAAATTATAGCATCATATTTTTCAAATTCAAAACCAATCACATCGGTGTACACAAAATTAATTTTATCCGTTTTGCTGAAACAATGATTTGCTGTGTCTATTTTATCTTCATCATAATCAATACCTGTTATCTCTCTTTTGGTTGATGTAAACGCAAGCATGTAACTCATAAAGCCATAACCACAGCCAATATCCAGCACTTTTGCCTGCATAGGCACAAGCTCATGAAAAGTCTGGTAATTTTTTTCCATCCTGGTTTTTACACGCATGTACCATTCCAGAAACGGCCCTTTGTACAGGTAATTATAAATTAACTTTTCCCGGAAATATTTTGGTTGTTCAATTTCCTGTTTAAGTTTCTCAAACTCGTCTCTAAAATAACGGCCAATCAACTTTGCCCTTTCTGTATAGGTTTCTCCGTAGGTTTTATCTTCCGGCGTAATGCGTGGCAAAAACTTTACGGTAACCTGTCCATCTTTTAAAAGCTGGTCACGTTTTGTAAGTGTGTAATCAGTACCATGTATTATTATCGGCAAAATATCTACATTCATTTTTTCTGCAAGAAAAAATGCGCCTTTATGAAAGCGTTTTATCACTCCATCTTCAGCCCTTGTTCCTTCAGGAAAAATAATTACCGAATAGCCGTTTTTAATTCTGTCTTCTACTAAACTGATATCAGTTTCTATCTGCTCCGCAGGAAAATAATCTGCCAGGCGAATAACTTTACCAAAAAGCGGGGAGTTCCATATTCTGTTATTGGTAAACATAATTAGTTTTGGATGCAGCATTACCAACGGCAAAATATCCAGTGAAGATTGATGATTAGCGATGATAATGGCGGGCGTTTTAAAGTTCTCTTGCTGCGGATTAATGATTTTCTTTTTTACATTAACCATAATGTAAACAAGCCGCCTGCAAACC
>JBBQPX010000022.1:0-15218 GCA_038216775.1 Chitinophagales bacterium | reverse complement strand
TGGAAAAAACTTGCTAATTCTTTACGTATGCTAATTGCGTTGCGTATGAGTAAAGTTTATCCTAATCCGGGTGGTGTAGCTGCTGTTGAATTTGCTGCAGCTGCTAATGATGCAAATGGATCTATTCTAACTAATGCAGATAATTTCACTCTAAGTTTTACTGGTGCAAACGCCACATCTACAAATGTTTGGTATAGCGCATTAAATGGTAGAAAAGATTATGACCTTAGTTTAACCTTGGCTGATATCTTAAATAATCTTGCAGATCCAAGAAGAGCAAATTATGGCTTACCTGGTAATCCAATGCCTTACGGTTTAACAAGAGATTTAGCTGTTGCTTATGCAGGTTCTGTAAATGGTAATATATCAAGACCATTTGCTAATAAAGCTACTACAACAGCAGTTGTAATAGTACCAGCTGCCTATGTTTTATTAGCTCAGGCTGAAGCTGCACAACGTGGCTGGTGGACTCCTGGAGTAGGATCAGCTCAAACTTTATATGAAGCTGGTGTTGCTGCGTCTTTTGCACAATGGGGTGCTGGCAGCGCAACTGCTTATTTAGCTGGTTCAGCCAATTTCCTTACAGGAACAGGTGGAGGTACTAATGTTGGTTTTCTAGCCGCTTATCCTTCAATTGTAGGTGCAAGTGCTACTACTACTACTTCATTACAACGCATTCAATTACAAAAATATCTTGCATGTTTTGGTGATGGAATTCAGGCATGGTGTGAGTGGAGAAGAACAGGTGTGCCTAATTTAAAGGCGACTGCTTATGCAACAAACAGCCCTAAAGAAATTCCGCGTAGATTTACATATGGTGTTAATGAATATGCAACTAACATTGCTAGTGTAACTGCTGCAGCAGCTCTTTTAACTGGTGGAGATGTTATGAATGCGAGAATGTGGTGGGATCAATAAGGGTTCAGATTTTTCTTAACCTCTTTAAAATAAACAATCTAAAATAAACAATATGAAATTATTAAATTTAAAAGCAATAGCAGCCTTAGCATTGGGGTCTATACTTTTCGCATCCTGCGATAAGGCTGTTACTTACGATCCTATTGGTAGTCAGGGACAGCAAATTATTAAGTTTGTAAAATATGGTGGCTATAGTACTAATTTTTCAAATAGTAACCTTGCATTCAACTCGGCCAGTACCTCAGAAATTCTTCCGCTCAACTTGGAATTATCTGCAGAGAGTGTTCTAGATGTGGATATAACATGTGTTGTTGGTGTGGATGTTCCTGCTTTAGCAACATATAACGCAACCCAAACAGATCCGACTAAACGATACCTATTATTGCCAGGTACAGCTTACACTTTTCCTGATAAAACGGTAAAAATAAAGGCTGGTCAGTCAATATCGGAAGCATTTTCAATTGAGTTTAATCCAAGCATGATAGATGGTTCTAAAAATCTAATGTTGCCTATTACCATTAAATCCATTACAGGAGCACCTGGTAATATTGTTAAATCACCGCAAACCAGCACAGTTTATTTCCATTTCATAGGTAATTATTTAGCTGGAAATTATTCTTGGAGATATAGAAGATGGCAGTCTGACGATACAACTACTGTACCTTTACAAGATATAGTAGCTACATCTAGCCTTAGCGCCATTACAGCAACAAAACTAATGACGAGGGAAACCTATACTGAGACTTTTGTTGACGCTGGCAAAGGAATTGTACTAGATTTTGCAGAAAATGGAGGTGTATTAAGTAACTTCAGTCTTTCTTTATTACCTAGCACACTTACTGGAATTTCTAATGGTGGATTTATTTTAGTCGGCGGTCCGAAATTTACAGGAACTGGATTTAATCTGGTAGGAACTGCTGCTACAAATTTTATAGGCACCAATTTCGGTACTTTTATTGGATACCAAAACTCTAGTGGAGGTTTTAGAACCCTGGTTAATAGTTTTGTGAAAATACCATAATTGTTAATGTATTTATTTAAAGCTGTCTCAATACTTTGAGACAGCTTTTTTTATTTTAGTATATTTGAAAAAAAATAGAATGGAAGCTACTAATCAACCCAATCAAATCAATATAGAAATTTCAGAAGAAGTATCTGAAGGCGAATATGCCAATCTAGCTATAATAACCCACAGCCATGCAGAGTTTGTAGTAGATTTTGTAAATGTTATGCCAGGCACGCCTAAAAGCAAAGTAAAAAGCCGTATAATTCTTACACCATTCCATGCAAAGCGTTTTATGAAAGCTTTAGTTGAAAACATTAAAAAGTTTGAAACCGCAAATGGAACCATACAGGATATGGAAGCGGTGGAAATTCCTTTTAATTTTGGGGGGCCTACTGCACAGGCGTAGAGAATGTTAGATGTACAATGTTTGGTGTACGTAGGCAAAAGAAATATTGCTGAATTTCTATGTCGTACATCGTACATCAAAAAACCGTACTTTACAATATCCCTTCATCTGCAAAACTATAAAAGCCGTCTTCACTTACAATAAGATGGTCCATCACTTTTATATCAAAAAAGGCTGCTGCGTCTTTTATTCTTTTTGTAATGTCTTCATCTGCCCGGCTTGGTTTTAAGTTGCCCGATGGGTGGTTATGGCAAAGCACAATCGATGTGGCATCTTCTTCTAAAGCTTTTTTCAATATTATCCTTGGGTCGGCAACAGTACCAGTTATTCCACCTCTGCTTATAATTTCAAAGTGATTTATTTTATTTGCCCTGTTTAAAAATACCACTGCAAACACTTCGTAACTGTAATCTTTTAAAGTAGTTTGTAAATACACAGCGATGTCTCTGCTGGATTTAACTATTGTTTTTTCAAGCGAAGCTGTTGCATGCCTCCGCCTGCCTAATTCTAAGGCGGCTGCAATAGTTATGGATTTGGCTTCGCCAATGCCTTTTACCTGCATAAAATCGTTTAGCGATAATTTGCCCAGCTCATTTAAATTATCGTGGCCAAGCTTTAATATTTCTTTTGCTAACTCTACAGCACTCTTATTTTTACTGCCATTATTTATTAATATGCCCAGCAGTTCAGAATTGCTTAAAAATTCGGCACCTTTAAGTAATAATTTTTCTCTTGGACGGTCATCAATAGCCCAGTTTTTTATAGATGTGGAAGTCTTGTTGACATTTTCCATGGTAACAGTATTAAATCATGTAAACTAAATGATACTTTCGTGGGATATTTTCTTACATCTATCTCAATTTAAATTTATATGGAATCAAATGCAAAAATATTTTCGGGTACCGGATCTCAGTACCTGGCAGAAAAAATAGCCAAAAAGTTTGGTGAACCATTAGGTAAGGTTAATATTCAACGCTTTAGCGACGGAGAAATTTATGTTGAGTTTAAAGAAAGTATAAGAGGGCGGTTTGTGTTTTTAATTCAAAGCACCTATTCTCCATCTGATAATTTAATGGAACTTTTGTTAATGATTGATGCAGCCAAAAGAGCATCGGCTTACAAAGTAATTGCTGTAATACCATACTATGGCCTTGCCAGGCAAGATAGAAAAGACCGCCCACGTGTAGCCATCGGCTCAAAACTGGTAGCCAATATGCTTACTGCTGCCGGTGCAGACAGGGTAATTACCATGGATTTACATGCTCCGCAAATTCAGGGGTATTTTGATATACCTGTTGATCATCTGGATTCATCCGCTATATTTATTCCTTACATTGAAAACCTGAAACTGCAGAACTTAACTTTTGCTGCACCTGATGTAGGTAGCGCAAACCGTATAAGAGAAATAGCAACTTATTTTGAATGCGATATGGTTATTTGCGATAAACACCGAAAAAGAGCCAACGAAATTGCCAGCATGGTTGTAATTGGAGATGTAACAGACCGGGATGTGGTTTTGATTGATGATATATGTGATACCGGCGGTACATTAGTAAAAAGTGCGGGTTTAATGAAAGCAAACGGAGCCAGAAGTGTTAGGGCGCTTTGCACGCATCCCGTTTTAAGCGGGAAAGCTTATGAAAACATTGAAAATAGTGTGTTAGAGGAGCTTGTTGTTTGCGATACTATTCCTTTAAGAGGTACTTGCAGTAAAATTAAAGTGCTTTCTACAGACGAATTATTTGCTATTACTATACGTAATGCTTTTGAAAATAAAAGTATTAACTCCCTTTTTATGCGTAGTAGAATGGCGAATAAGAAGTAATGGGCAGTGGGAAGTGGGCAATGGGCAATGGGCAATTGGCAATAGGCAATAGGCAATAGGCTATATACTTACAATTAATAAAATTAATACGAAAATGGCCGCAAAAAGCGTAAAAGAAACTACGGTTTACAAAAAGGCTTTTGCGTGTGCAATGGAAATTTTTGAACTCACTAAAAAATTTCCATCCGAGGAGAAATATTCATTAACTGACCAAATTCGTCGTTCTTCTAGAAGTGTATGTATTAATTTACTAGAAGCATATAGAAAGAAAATTTACCCAGCACATTTTGTTGCCAAAGTGACTGACAGTGATATGGAAAATGCTGAAACATCCGGGTGGTTGGATTTTGCAATAGCATGCAAATACATGGGCAAATCTGAGTTTGACAGTTTGATTAGCCAAAATGCAGAAATTGGAAAACTTCTCAACCACATGATTAATAATCCTGATAAATATTAAAATTTTTAGATTCCACGGCAGATATTTGCCAATTGCCTATTGACCATTGCTTTTTTTGCTTACCTTTGCGCCTCATAAAAAATTTATAAAAAATGAAAACAATTACAATCGAAGGACAACTGAGGACCGACAGCGGAAAAAAAGCCACCCGCCAACTTCGCTCTCAGAAAATGGTGCCAGGTGTAATTTATGGTGGTCCCAAAGAGATTAATTTCTCTGCTCCGGCAACTGCTTTTAAAGACATCGTTTATACACCAGAATTTATGCTGGCAAATGTTATTATTGAAGGTGCATCTTACCGCTGCATTTTAAAAGATCTGCAATTTCATAAAGTAACAGATTTATTGCTTCACGTAGATCTTTTAGAGCTGGTTGAAAATAAAAAGGTGATTGCTACTTTGCCGCTTAACTACGTTGGTACGCCAGTTGGTGTAAAAGCGGGTGGTAAACTTGTACTTAAAATGAAATCGGTAAAAGTAAAAACACTTCCTAAATACCTTAAGGAGCATATTGATGTAAACATTGAAGGTTTGGAGCTTAACGAAAATATACGTGTTGAAGATATACCAATGGTTAACATGGAAGTTCTTAACTCTCCACGTATTCCAATCGCTTCTGTTACAATGACAAGACAGTTGAAACAAGAAGAGTCTGCTACACCTAAAGCCGCTGCTGGAAAAGCTGCGCCTGCTGCCGAAGCAAAAAAATAATATGTTTAATGCATAATACTAAAGCCTTCCTTACCGGGAAGGCTTTTTTTAATTGGTAAAACATAGGTATTTACTGAATGCCATATTAATTTGTTAATAGTCTGCCTGGCGAATTAATAGCAAATTGTAGAAGGATTTATACCGATAGAAATGCTTTCAGGCAATTAGTATTTGACATCGGTATTAATTACCTTTGCAAACTTAAAACAAGCAAAAAATGGGAATGGATAAAAATACGGTTATTGGCTTTGTGTTAATAGGAGCTTTGCTGATAGCTATGTTTATAATAAACAGCCGCAGTAATCAGGCATTTATGACTGAAAAAAAGCGGGTTGAAGACTCAATTGCTGCCACAAAACCAAAGGTTGATACTGCTGCACTTACAAAAGACTTAAAGCTTACCGACTCTATATTAGCGGCCAAGCAAAAACTGCCTAAAGCGTTTATAACAGATACTACAAACAAAGAGCATTTTGATACGTTGGAGAACGATTTGCTGAAAGTAGTATTTACAAATAAGGGCGGACAGCCTAAATCAGTAGAGATAAAAAATTATAAGAAATTTGACGGAACACCAGTTGTTTTAGAAGATGGAAAATTTAATAAGTTATCTTATGAAATTAATGTTGATGAAGGAACAAGAAAAACTGATGAAATTTTATTTGTAACAAGCACTAAAACTATAAATAACGATAAATCTCAAAGTATATCTTTTGTATTGAGAGATTCAGCTGGTAAGCAAATTACACACCAATACGTACTTAGGCCAGATAGCTACATGGTTGATTTTAATATTGCTATGAATGGTGCAAATACACTCGTAAGTCAGAACACCATTAAATTATTATGGCAAACTGAAGCCCCACAAGTAGAAAAAGATATTAAATATGAAAGGCAGCAAAGCCAGATTTGTTATTTAAAAGATGGCAAATACGATTTTGAACATTTGGGTGCCGGCGATGAAAAAAAGCTTGATAAACCAGTAGAATGGGTGGCTGTAAAACAACAGTTTTTTATTTCTGCTTTATCAGCAAAAAATAAATTTCAAAGTGCATTTGCTAAATGGGTAGTACCCGCAGATTCACTTGCGATAATTACGCAAACGGCAGTTACCTGCAATATAGCTTTGGCAGGTGCAAATGAAACTATTCCCCTGCAATTATACTATGGCCCAAGTGATTATCATATACTAAGTAAGTACAACAACCAAATGGAAAACATTGTACCTTATGGAAGTGGTATTTTTGCATTTGTTAAATACATTAACCGCCATTTCCTGTTGCCGGTGTTTGATTTTTTACGCAGCCACATTGCAAGTATGGGTATGGTTATTTTGTTGCTTACGCTGCTTATACGTTTAATAACATCTCCCATTCTTTATAAAAGTTATTTAAGCGGAGCCAAAATGAAGGCCCTTAAGCCTGAAATTGACAGGCTAAAGGAAAAGCATGGCGATGATAAGCAGGCTTTTAGTATGGACCAGATGAAGCTGTGGAAAACCGCAGGTGTAAGCCCGCTTGGAGGATGCTTGCCTGCGTTGTTACAGATACCGATATTTATGTCGTTATATTATTTCTTCCAGTCTAATATTTCATTACGTGGCGAAAACTTTTTGTGGGCAAAAGATTTAGCAGCATATGACTCTATTGCTACTTTGCCATTCTCTATTCCTTTTTATGGCGATCACGTAAGTTTATTTACCATAACAGCTACGCTTACCAGCTTAATAATTTCTATATACAGCATGAGCAACATGCAAGATAACAGTAACCCGGTTATGAAGTATATGCCGTATATATTTCCGGTGCTGTTATTAGGTGTATTTAATAATTTACCATCGGCATTAACCTGGTATTACACTATTTCAAACACCATTACATTAATTCTGCAAATTATTATCCAAAAGTATATAATTGACCATGAAAAAATTCTGGCTCAAATTGAGATAAACAAAAAGAAACCTGTAAAACAAAGCAAATTTCAGGAACGGATGGTGGCAATGCAGGAGAATAATAAGAAACTGCAGGACGCAAGAAAAAAGGGTAAATAAAAAAGATTTGTTAAAAATATCACAACCTGTAGCTTACTTACAAGCTGCAGGTTTTTTTTACAGTTGCTTTGGCACGGGTTTTATTATCTATTAGTAACAGGTAATTGTACATACTTTTTTAATGTTGTTGAGTTTGTATGATGCAGTACCTTTAAGTAAATAAAAAAAATGAAAAAGATTAGAGTTTTTGGTTTGTTAATTGTTTTCCTTGCAGCGTTTAATATAGCTAATGCACAACGTAGCATTGCTGAAGCAACTATTGTTTATGAAATAGCAGGACAATCTTTAAACGGTGCTTCTACAACTATTTACATTAAAGGAAATAACAACCGTACAGATATGGTTAGCGCCTTAGGTAAGGAGTCAACTATATTTAACTCAAAAACGAACAATGCCGTTATTTTAAAAGAATTTAGTGGGCAGCGGTTAATGATAACCCTTACTAACGCCAATTGGAAGGCAAAGAACAATATGTACAACGATGTTAAGTTTGAACTTACAAACGAAACTAAAACGATTGGTACTTATAACACAAAAAAAGCAATTGCTAAAACCCTTGATGGTAAAACCTTTGACGTGTACTATACGCCAGACTTGGTGCCTGCAAATAAAGAGTATGATGCAACTTTTAAAAATTTACCAGGTTTGCCGGTTGAGTATGAAATAGAATCGGGAAAAATGAAGTTTAAATACACGCTGGTTAAAATAAATTACGATCCGGTTCAGATGTCTTTATTTGATTTTCCTACAGCTGGTTATAGAGTGATGACTTACGAAGAGAATCAAAACCTGAAAAAAGGGAACTGATAATATTTAACGGAGGCAGGTAGGAATAAAAAAAAGCTTAAAAAATTAAGCTTTTATATTTAATGAGTTTTGATAATTATTTTCATTCCGGTATAACCCTGCTTCATGTCTGGAACAACAATTACTTGTTTTTGGGGAATAACGTAAACAGTATTACCTTTTTGATAAGTAAGGAGCGAATTGGTTGAAAAAGTATTCCCATTAACTTGCGTCTGACTAATTAACAAACTGCCGGTATATTTTAAACCTGTCTTAAGGTTTAATGAAACTGCGTTTCTTAGAGAATTACCTGTGGTATTAATGTTAAGAGTAACATTGGATTTTCCTTTTTTTCCAATGCCTTTATCCGCCATAGCACTGAAAGTTATGCCGCTAAGCATAAGCACAATGAGTAACATTTTGGATTTTTTTAACATTCGTTTTAACTTTATTGATACAAATATATTGAAAACTATTTGGTAATCTTCAACCGCTCATAATTATTTTTTACATTCTTTTAACGTTATTAAACAGATTTTGTTGTAAAAACTTTTTTTTTTCTCCAAAAGTCCTTAATTTACAAGAAGACCATATTTATTTATCAATAACCACAAGGCTATTAGTGAATAAAAGGGAGTTATTTACGATAGTAAGCCGTTTTTTACAATTTTATTGAATAATCGGTATAATCACAGCCCATGAGTAAATTTCCTTACCGTCAGGACAGAGAAGAAATAAAAGCTCTACTTCAGCAATTTGATAATCTCAAATTAGGTAAACCCAACTCTTTTATTGAAGAAGACTCTTTTGAACGCCTTATTGATCATTTTGATGAAAAAGAGCAATTAAATGAAGCTTTGGAGGTTGCAGACTATGGTGTTTCACAATATCCTTACTCAGCTATGTTGATGCTAAAGAAGGCCGATTTATTAATTGCACTACGGCATTACAAAGAGGCTTTGTTTATATTAGATCAGGCAGAACTGATTGATAGTAAGGACACTAACTTATACATTTTAAAGACAGATGCTTACCTCGCTTTAGATATGCATCAAAAAGCTGCAGAAGTTCTGGAAGCAGCCATTTATGATTTTGATGGAGATGAAAAACAGGATTTACTGTTTGAGTTAGCCGATGTGTACGATGATTACGAGAATTTTGATAAGGTATTCGACTGCCTTAAAATGATATTAGAGCTGGATCCCAACAGCGAAGAGGCTTTATATAAAATCTGTTTCTGGACGGATTATACAGGTCGCAATGAGGAAGGAATAAAATTACATCAAAAAATTATTGACGAATCTCCCTTTAACGAACTTGCGTGGTTTAACCTGGCGGCTGCGTACCAGGGTATAAAATTATATGAAAAAGCAATTGATGCCTATGAGTATGCAATTGCTATCGACGAAAAATTTGATTTTGCTCTGCGCAATATGGGAGATGCATACATAAGACTTCGTAAATATAAAGAGGCAATTGAAGTGTTAGAAAAAGTGTTGGAATTGGCCCGGCCCGAAGATGTGATTTACGAAGCGATTGGCCATTGTTACGATAAAATGGGAAATTATGCACAGGCCCGTTTTAACTACCGAAAAGCCAGTCATTTAAACAACGAAGATACCCAACTACATTATAAAATAGCCTGCACTTACATGAACGAAAGCAATTGGGCAAGTGCTATTAAAAATCTGGAAATTGCGATGCGTACTTACCGTATGCAGGCAGAATACAACCTGGCCATGGGGCAGTGCTATATGGAGCTAAATAAACTGGATGATGCCATTACTTATTTTGGCAATGTGGTAAGGGTTAGACCTAAAAATGTTAATGGCTGGACGGAACTATTAAAATGCCTTTACAAAGCAGAAATGCTGGAAGAAGCACTGGAGTATGCAGGTTTTGCTTTTGAGCAAACTGATGGTAAACCGATTTTTTTGTATTACAAAAGTGCAGTTTTATTTGCCATGGGTAAATCTAAAGAAGCATTATTACACCTGGAAACTGCGATGAACCGCAATCCAAAGCTGGTAAAAAAATTTATAGGCATTAATCCTGCTTTGCTGCAACAGCAGCAAGTAGTTGATGTTATTGCACGCTATAAAAAACGCAATTCTCTTTAAAATTTATTGTTTTTTAAATTAGAAGCAGCAGCATAATTTTTTAATTTGCAAAGGTTATCTTTGCAATCTTAAATTATAAAATCTATACGATGAATTTTAAACTTTCTCAAATACCAGAGCGCACTTTAAAACCCCGCCAACACGGACTTACCATGGTAATGGATAAAGGCCTTAGTGTTGAAGAAGCTAAAAATTTTATGAGTGCATCGCACCCGCATGTAGATGTTGTTAAGCTTGGGTTTGGCACTTCGTATGTTACGCCTAATTTAAAAGAAAAGCTTGAAGTTTATCGCTCGTTTGATATGCCGATATATTTTGGCGGAACGCTATTTGAGGCCTTCTTAATCAGAAATCAATTTGAGGATTATATTAAGGTATGCCAGGAGTTTGGTGTTAGTTATATGGAAGTGAGTGATGGTTCTATCGAAATTCCTCATGCAGAAAAATGTGGTTACATTGAAAAACTGGCGAAAATTGGTGTGGTATTAAGCGAAGTGGGTAGTAAAGATGCAGCCCATATTATTCCTCCATATAAGTGGATTGAATTAATGAGAGCCGAGCTTGAATCTGGCTCAACTTACGTAATTGCAGAAGCAAGAGAAGCGGGTAACGTGGGTATTTACAGAGGAACCGGTGAAGTAAGAGAAGGATTGGTACAAGAAATTCTTACACAGATACCTGCTGAAAAAATAATTTGGGAAGCCCCACAAAAAGCACAACAATTATACTTTTTAGAGTTGATAGGCTGTAATGTAAACCTTGGTAATATTGCGCCAAACGAAGTAATTCCTTTAGAAGCCATGCGTATTGGTTTACGTGGAGATACATTTCATTTGTACTTGGATAAACCGTTATCCTGATGAAGTTATTCGGCATAATTGGCTACCCGCTTTCGCATAGTCTTTCCAAAGCGTACTTTATGGAAAAAATTGAACGGGAAGCAATCTCTGATGCTATATTTGAAATTTTTCCGATTGCAAGCGTACAGGATTTACCAGCATTACTTGCCACCAACCCAAATTTACATGGCCTGGCTGTTACTATTCCTTATAAGCAACAGGTTATTGAATATATCACCCATTCATCACCTGAAGTTGTGGAGATTGGGGCAGTAAACTGTATAAAAGTTCGGGGAAATGAGCTGACTGCATTTAACACCGATATCATCGGCTTTGAAAAATCATTTGTAAAACACCTGCAACCTTTTCATAAAAAAGCTTTGGTATTGGGCACGGGCGGCGCTTCCAAAGCTGTTCAATATGTCTTAAAAAAACTGGGGATTGACTTTTTGATTGTTTCAAGAAAAGAAAATGCCGCAGAAAAACATATTCAATATGCGCAGGTTACAAAGGCTGTAATGGAGGAATACAATATTGTTATAAACTCAACGCCATTGGGCATGTCGCCAAATGAAGATACCTGCCCCGATATACCATATAATATTTTAACCGCCGAACATTATTTATACGACCTCGTTTACAAACCTGCTAAAACATTGTTTTTACAAAAAGGAGAGGAGCATGGTGCAAAAATAGAAAACGGGTTTGAAATGCTGATTATTCAGGCAGAAGAAAACTGGAGAATATGGAATGAGGAATGATTCTTTAAATACCGAAATTTTCGGAACAACTGTAGTTTAAACAGCTTCTAAAATACCTTTCAGTTTTTCAGGAATTGCCGATACCTTTTTTGCATCGTAATCAAAACAAACCATTCCTGTTTTAGCATTGGCTAATAAGATGTTTTCAGCATTTCTTTTTGCATAAAGTTGATAAATCAATTCAAAGCTAACTCTTGATATTTCTGCTACGGAAAGCTTCACTTCAACAATGTCTCCATAAAAAGCTTCGCTTTTAAATTCAATAGCAAGGTCGCTCATGATTAAGCCGATGCCTTCAATTTTTAATTCGGTATAGTTGTATTGTTTCAGCCATTGCATGCGTGCTTCGTGAATTATACTTACGAATGCATCATTACCTACATGGTTGCCATAATTTATATCAGCAATGCGAACGGGAATGTTGTAAGTGCCGATGCTGTTGTTTGGTATTTCAAGTTTAATTCTTGCCATATTTTTTCATAAGCAGACTACAGTAGTTTTAAAAACTACCTAAGTGTTTGACTTTATTTATTCAAAAAATTTATCAATTTTTCCATCGCTTTTTTGCGGTGGCTGAATTTATTTTTCTCCGCCATATCCATTTCTGCAAATGTTTTATGGCTGCCTGTTGGTATAAAAACAGGGTCGTAACCAAAACCGTTTTTTCCTCTTCTTTCGCTGATTATTTCACCGGCGCAAATGCCTTCAAAAAAATATTCTTCACCATCAAGTATCAACGATATAACTGTTCTAAAACGTGCCGCTTTATTATCAGTACTTTTTAAATTAGTCAGCAGCTTATCAATATTATCATCAAAGCTTCTGCTGTCACCGGCATACCTTGCACTTTTTACACCAGGCTCTCCATTCAATGCATCTACTTCCAGGCCGGTATCTTCACTAAAACAATTTTTGTTGGTAAGCTTAAATATAGTTTTCGCCTTTTCTGTGGCGTTAGCTTCCAAGGTGTCGTGCGGTTCAGGAATATCAATATCAATACCAGATTCTTTTAAAGTAATGATATTAAATTGCCCGCCCAATACGGCTCGTACTTCTTCAACTTTATTTTGATTATTTGTTGCAAATATGATGGTATTCATGGGGAGGTTTTTACAAAGAAAAAATACTTTTTAAACAGTTCCATAATTTCATTTTCTCTGCTTTATCGTTTTGCAATTCCGGCAAAGAGAGTGACGATAAATAAACCTGGTTATTATACTGCTGAATTTGATAATGCGGAAACTGTAGCGGTAATTGTAATGCATCGGCATCTAAACCAAATAAAAATACTTTTTCAGCTTTTAGCTGTTCGCTGATATGCGTATAATTTAAGTCAGAATTTTTGTTTAAATTAATCAATGCTACATCGGCCATACTTAATTTGCAAGCAGTAAGTATTCCCATCAAAAAATTCAGTTCTTCATCAGGTAAATAAATGGCGCCGGTAGCTGTAACTACCAAGGCTATTTTCTTATGATTACTACCCAGGTATGCAATTTTTTCTGCTTTTATTTCGCCCTGTTCCAATTCGTCTGTTTTCAAGTCATATAATGATTTGCTATACAAACTTTGCAATATAGTTGGCGGTAGTTGAATATTATCTAAACTCATGAAAAGGCAATTTAAACTCTTGTTTTTTTCGTTTCTTTGCAGTAAAATTAACGAATATGATTGCAGCTGAAAATTTTAATATAACTAAAGTAGAAAGAAGTAAATTAAACGATATGAGTCTGGAAAATATTCCGTTCGGAAAATATTTTACAGACCACATGCTGGAAGTAGATTATGAAGGTGGTGAGTGGAAGACTCCCGAGATAAAACCTTATCAACCTTTATTGTTAGACCCTTCGATTGCTGCTATCCATTACGGCCAATCAATTTTTGAAGGAATAAAGGCGTATAAAAACGCCGATGGTGAAGCATTTGTATTTCGCCCTCACGATAACTTTAAGCGTTTCAACATTTCTGCAGAAAGAATGCAGATGCCCCAAGTACCCGAGGAGATTTTTATGGAAGGTTTGCGCTTGCTGATAGAGTTGGATAAAAACTGGATTCCAGCAAAGGCCGACCATTCACTATATATACGCCCATTTATGTTCAGCACAGATAATATGATTGGTGTAAAACCGAGTGAGAATTATAAATTCATGATTATACTTAGCCCTACTGGCCCTTATTACAGCGCACCAATGCGTATTTATGTGGAGGAGCAATATGTACGGGCTGTACCCGGTGGTGTGGGTTATGCCAAGGCTGCAGGTAATTACGGAGCGGCAATGTATGCCACTGCAGAGGCAAAAAAGAAAGGCTACGACCAGGTTTTATGGACAGATGCCTTTGAGCATAAATATGTGCAGGAATGTGGCACTATGAATGTGTTTTTTATAATTGGTAACAAAGCAATTACGCCAGGTTTGGAAACAGGAACAATACTTGCCGGAGTAACCAGAGATAGCGTAATTGAAGTTTTAAAGGAAATGGGATTGGAAGTTGAAGAAAGAAGATTAAATATTGATGAAATTATTGAGGCTCATAAAGCTGGTGAGCTAAAAGAGGTTTTTGGAACGGGAACAGCAGCTACTATTTCGCTTATTAAGGAATTACGCTATAAAGATTACGTGATGGAATTTGACGTAAATAGCTGGAAAACAGCTCCTTCAGTTAAAACACAGCTAAATGCAATTCGTTACGGCCAAGCGCCAGATACGCACGGATGGATGGTGAAAATTTAATGTAGAAGAGTTTAATTAACGTACTAAAACCGCTCTTTTGGGCGGTTTTTTCAATTAATGTGAATAAAATTTGATTTTTTTTGCTTTTAAGTTTCTAAAATCAAATTGTAAATCCTACCTTTGCCGTCCGAAAAATAAAAGGATAAAATGCCTACAATACAACAATTAGTAAGAAAAGGAAGAGAAGTAATCAAAGCGAAAAGTAAATCTAGGGCTCTGGATAGTTGTCCGCAGCGCCGTGGTGTATGTACAAGAGTTTATACAACTACACCTAAGAAGCCAAACTCTGCTTTACGTAAAGTTGCTTAAGTACGTTTAAACAACAAAATTGAGGTTATCGCCTACATTCCGGGTGAAGGTCACAATTTACAAGAACACAGTATCGTGTTGATACGTGGCGGAAGGGTAAAAGATTTACCAGGTGTACGTTATCATATCGTTCGTGGTAGTTTAGATACTGCGGGTGTTAAAGATCGTAAACAAAGCCGTAGCAAGTACGGAACTAAAAGAGCTAAAAAATAATAAACTAATCTTCTCCTCGGTAAGTTCCCCCTTTAGGGGGCGGAGGGGGCAAATAAATAACAATGAGGAAGACACAACCGAAA
>JBBQPX010000021.1:0-15629 GCA_038216775.1 Chitinophagales bacterium | reverse complement strand
TGAAAAGAATCTTAATTAATAATACTCCAAAACCCCCCTTTAGGGGCTGGGGGCTGGGGGCAAATTTTATACCATGAGCACATCAACATCAACCACCAATGCACTTAAAGGCGGCGAATGGTTAATTAAAGAAAGCAATGCATTTGAAACCTTCACTCCCGAAGATTTCAATGAAGAACAGCAGATGGTTAAGGAAATGTGTCTGCAGTTTTTAACAACAGAAGTAATTCCTATTGTGGACCGCATTGATAAAATGGAAGCAGGGCTGATGCCGTCGCTGATGGTGAAGGCTGGTGAGCAGGGATTATTGGGTGCATCTATTCCCGAAGAGTTGGGCGGACTTGGAAAAGATTTCATCACATCAACCTTGGTTAACGAAGGCCTCGGTGGTGGATTTTCTTTTAGTGTTGCCATTGCAGCGCATACTGGTATTGGTACTTTACCCATTTTATATTTTGGTACCGAAGAGCAAAAGAAAAAATATATTCCAAAGCTGGCAAGCGGCGAATGGAAAGGTGCGTATGGTTTAACAGAACCAAACAGCGGCAGCGATGCATTAGGAGCTAAAACTACGGCTATACTTAGCGAAGATGGGAAAAATTATATCCTTAACGGACAAAAATGCTGGATAACAAATGGCGGTTTTGCTGATGTATATACTGTGTTTGCAAAAATTGATGGAGATAAATTTTCAACTTTTATTGTAGAGCGTGGTATGGAAGGTTTTACGCAGGGGCCAGAAGAACACAAGATGGGAATTAAAGGTTCTTCAACTGTGCAATTGTACTTTCAGGATTGTAAAGTTCCGGTAGAAAATTTATTGGGAGAGGTTGGAAAAGGACACATCATTGCTTTTAATATTTTAAATATCGGCAGACTTAAACTCGCTGCTGCAGCTATTGGTGCATCAAAATGGGCTATGAGTAATTCAATTGAATATGCAAATACCCGTGAGCAGTTTCAAGTTCCAATTGCAAGTTTCGGTGCTATAAAATATAAACTGGCCGAAATGGCAACACGCATTTTTGTAAGTGAAAGTGCTTTGTACAGAACTGCGAAATGGGTCGATGATAAGGAAACAGAACTGGCGGCTGCAGGCAAAAGTTTTGCAGAAGCATTGCTTGGTGCTGCGGAAGAATATGCCGTGGAGTGTGCTATACTAAAAGTACATGGCAGTGAAGTGCTTGATTACAGTGTAGATGAAGGTGTGCAGATACATGGTGGCAATGGTTTTAGCGATGAGTACTCTATAAGCCGTGGCTACCGCGATAGCCGCATTAACCGCATTTACGAAGGCACTAACGAAATAAATCGTTTGCTTACCGTTGATATGATTTTGAAGCGTGCCATGAAAGGCAAGCTCGACCTTATGGGACCTGCCATGGCCGTTAGCAAAGAATTAATGAGCATTCCTGATTTTGGCAGTGAAGATGAGAGCGCATTTGCGAAAGAGCGCAAAGCCATTGTAAATATGAAGAAATGTATTTTAATGGTGGCAGGTGCTGCGGTGCAAAAACTGATGATGAAAATACAGGATGAGCAGGAAATACTGATGAACATTGCGGATATGGCTATTGAGACATTTGAGGCAGAAAGTACCCTGTTGCGTGTAATGAAAATGGTTGACAAGCAAGGAGAAGCTGCATGTCAGCATCAGGCTGATATGATGCGTGTGTATTTAAACGATGCGGTTGATAAAGTAAACAAAGCGGGTAAAGAAGCTATTAATGCTTTTGCCGGTGGCGATGAACAACGCATGATGCTATTGGGTTTAAAGCGCTTTACTAAAACAGAACCCTTTAATAGCAAAGATGCAAGAAGAAGAATTGCTGATAAACTGATTGCAGAAAACAAATATCCCTGGTAGAAAAATATGATTTTATTTAATAACCCCGCTTTATTATGAGGCGGGGTTTTTTGTACTGGCACAGTTTTGGTATATTGTATAGTCGAACGATATATTAACGATTGAATAAAACAAACTTATGGCAAAGAAAACCAAACCAGTAAAAAAAGCAGCAATGCCTAAAAAGGCTGTAAAGAAAGCGGCGCCTAAAAAGGCTGCAACAAAAAAGTCAACTGTTTCAAAAGCAGTAGCTAAAAAACCAGTTGCTAAAAAACCACCTGTTAAAAAAGCTGCTGTTAAAAAAGCCGCTCCTAAAAAGGCAGTAGCTAAAAAAGTAGCGCCAAAAAAAGCCGCTCCTAAAAAGGCTGTAGCAAAAAAGGCAGTTGCTAAAAAAGCGCCGGTAAAAAAAGTAGCACCTAAAAAAGTTGCGCCTGTAAAAGGAACAGCAGTTAAATCTGCACCACCAAAAGCTGTAATTAAAAAGCCAGCACAAAAAGCCCTGCCTGTAGCTAAAAAGGCAGTTACCAAAAAGCCAATTACAAGTGCGCCAGTTGCTGAAATGTCTGCTTTGCATGATTCTCCAATGCCGCCAGCAATGGTAGTGCCAGATGATAGCATGGCTAAAGTTGCTAACGTACATACATCAACCATGATGCATGAAAGCGAAGTAGCCAAGCCAGAAGCAGACCCAATAACCATGTTTGATAAACATGCTGCAGAAAAAGCAATGGCAAAAGGTGATCCGCACGGAAAGATTAAGCTCTCATCAGTGCCAAAAGGAGGTATAAAACCATCTGGTAAAAAGCCTTTATGGTAAAAATAAAAGTACAACAACTCCATATATATATGTGCAGATTGGACGCCAGTTAGTAAACCACAGATTTAAGAACAGGCATGCGAAAACGAAGACCGGTTGAATTTCAACCGGTCTTTTTTTGATTACAGTGGTAAATGCCGATGGTATCAAAATAAAAGTTCAGTTAGGCGTAGCCAAAAATGGACTATATATTTTGTCAAATCGGTATAAAAAATATCATCAACCCGGTGTATTAATTAATAGCCACAGCGTGGCGACATTTTGGTAGAAGAAATATATTAATGAATTATTTTAGCCACAGCGTGGCGGCATTTTTTAAATATCACGCCTCTCGGGCTTTTGAAATTTTAGAACAAACTTTTACTTCCAAAATTTCAAATCTACGAGCCTTAAAATACCAAATAAAATAACTCCGCCAACGGGTTATTATCAATACAAATCCATCTCTACAACCATTTCCTCAAGAGGATTACGGCCCAGCTGATATAATATAGTATTGCAACGATGCAGTAATGCCTGCGAAAGCCCGCTGGTATCTGCATGATTCCAGAAAGTAAGCAAAAGATTTTGTTGTATGGGTGTAAGCGGCTCCTGCAGTTTTAAAATGAGGTGATGCAAGGCAGATATATCTTCGTCCTTTAAATGATTAAAGGCATTGTTTGCCAGCAAATCAATCGTGAGTGATAATACAGTTTTACTTTGCAGCATGATTATGGTTTTTAGATGTGTAAGGTTAAACTATAACGTAAAGAAATTGTAAACATTATGTTATGCAATTGTGATGCACACCAAATGTGCGTTATGTGTGGAAAAGCCTGCCCGTAGTATTTAACAGCAGCTTTAACCTGGCGTAGTAAACCATTAAGCAACTTTATGCGTTTATAATAACATGAAAGCAGTTATAATAACGATATGTTGCGTAGCACTAATGGCTTGCGCAAAAGAAAAACCTGTTGCAGTAACAAATACTACCCCTGTGGTAACAGGCACAAAAAAAACATGGCTTGCACTTGGTGATTCTTATACCATCGGGCAGAGTGTTAATGCATCTGAACGTTTCCCCACACAAACCGCAAGTATTTTAAAAGCTGGCGGTATTAACATCGGTACGCCGGATTACATTGCCACCACCGGCTGGACAACCACCAATCTTTCCAATGCCATACAGGCGCAAAATCCTGCAACACACGATGTGGTAAGTTTGCTTATTGGCGTTAACGACCAATATCAACTTCACGACACTACCGGCTATCGCCAACGCTTTACAAGCCTGTTGCAAAAAGCCATTCAATTGGCCAACGGAAAAAAAGAAAATGTGTTTATAGTTTCCATACCCGATTACAGCGTTACGCCTTTTGCCAGTGGCGGCGATACTGCCCGCATACGTAAAGAGTTGGATTGGTTTGATGCTATAAATAAAAACGTAACCGATGCTTATGGCTGCCCATATCTGGATATTACTCCATCAACCCGTGAAGCAAAAAATAATCCCGCGTTACTTGCATCCGACGGCTTGCATCCATCCGGGCTGGAATACCGCCGTTGGGCAGACAGGCTTGCGCCTATGATGATGAGCGTGTTGAAATAGAGGAATTTTAATTTTAAAACTGGAAACCTTCTAACTTTTCTAAACTCTATTAATTACAAAAGAACACCTATTTGCTCCATTTACAATGATCAATATAAATCACGGTCTTTATTTTTTTATCATAATTAGTATGATCCTAGCGTTGCGTCAAGGTAACAAGAAAATACCTACTGCTATTTCAGCAGGCTGCAACAAACAGCCAAGACAGAATTACTAACTTCAAAGTTTATCTCTGCCACAATTTCATAAAACATGCTCTGGCACTGTTTTTAATGATGGGTATCTGTAATTATATTTTTCATTTAAAAACAAACAACATGCACTACAATCAGTCATGCGCCGCAAAAGGCAAACAACACGGAAGCAGAAATCCGATGCTTATCCGATCCATGCAAAGGGCAGCAGTAAACATTTTTAAAACTGACAACAGTTTCGAAATGTTGGTTTTTGCTCCTGGCCGCATTAAGGAACATTTTAAACTGGATGTTAATGGTAACCAGCTTACTGTTAGCTACACACCGCCAGAAGGCTTTGCCCGTCCGGAATGGGTTTTAAGGGAATACAGCCGTGGTGGTTTCACCAGAACCTTTACGCTGGATGACAGCATTGACCAAAGCAACATTTCGGCTAAATATGCCGATGGTGTGCTGCAGGTTACATTGCCTGTTATTGCCGGTAAGGAAGATCTTAAAAAAGAGATCGTTATTAATTAAGTTTTCAAAGTAAAATTGGAACGGGCGCTATGAGGCGCCCGTTTTTTATTTGTTTCCATCAACCCTTAATTCTGTAAATCCAGTAACCCACTGTTTCTTTTAAAAAGGTATTCCAGCCATGCAGCACGTTAGGGTCGGGCGCCAAATCCCAAATGCTAAACCTGCCCTTACCTTCGGTGTAGTTACAGGGATAAATGATATGCGGCAAGCCTGCATTATTAAAAATAAGCGATGCCCTTGGCATGTGGTAGGCAGAGGTAATTAATACATAAGGCGGTTTTAAACCTGATGAATCCAGCAGTAGTTTAGCGTTAGCAGCATTGTCTGCTGTATTGGCCGACCGGTCTTCGTGCAGAATTGCCGAATCGGGTACACCCATTATGCGCAACCTGCTTATGCTCCATAAAGTTTCGTTAAACGCCTTTTGCT
Organism: Chitinophagales bacterium; assembly: GCA_038216775.1. GTDB lineage: Bacteria > Bacteroidota > Bacteroidia > Chitinophagales > Chitinophagaceae > Ferruginibacter. The sequence continues at coordinate 10,236 of JBBQPX010000021.1, read as the reverse complement.
CCTGTTTTCCATTGCCGCCGGTTATCAGCATTTTTTTTATTTTGCCTTGGCGGTATAAAAGCACTGCCTGTATAAAACGATCGGCGCTAATGTTAAAATAACCCAGTGTATCTCTTCCATCGGGGCTGCCGTAGCCACCCAATAAAATACCGCAGCTGTAACTGCTATCCTTATCCAGATTAGTTTGCTGCGGTTGCCAAAACCGGGCATAGCTATCCAACAGCCATTGATTACTAAACAGTAAAAATATAATAAGCGTAGCCCAGCGTATTCGTTTTTGCTTAATTGGGTTTTTAGTAAAAAACTGCCATAGCACCAGCAGCACAAGCCACACCGATGGGCTAAGTAAAAATGCAATAAGCTGGCTGATGATTAAACGCATGGGTAGTTGTTGATTGCATGCAAAATATACAAAATCAAGTTAACCACATTAACAAAGAAATACTAATAAAATAGCCCACAACTTATTTAAAAAAAGCCCGCCTGCCGTTGGGCCCAAATAATTTTACTGCTTCACCATATACGTAGTTGCTACAACCCCCGGCATATGGCAGTTATTGCCCAGCGAATCGCAGCTGTGCTTTTTTACCCGCACTACACTGCCCGTAAAAACATTCGCCTGGTCAATACCTTCGGGCCATTTGGGCACATAATAGCCTTGGTAATTATATTGCCATCCTGTACTTTGCAAGCTGCTATCGCCTATGCCTTGCAGAAAATAGCAAAGCGTACTATCGTTAAAAAAGTAAGTGCCGCTTAATACCAAACCTTGTTTCTGTGTTTGGGCAGCATCCAGAAACCAATAAATAACGCCGTTTATAGAATCTTTACCAGATGTTTTTAACTCCATGGTAGCTGCTGCAAACGCAAGCGAATCAAAATCGGTGTTCACATTTTTGCCGTTAAGCAGGCTGCGGTATGTCCAGCTGCCGTTAATAACAGATCCGTTTTTGTTGCTGGTTTTACCAGTTTCGCATGCACCCAATATAATGCTGCATATTAGCAAAGTAAATAAAAACTGTTTCATTTTTTGTCGATTTAAAATTTACTTTTTAAAAAGTCTTCTAAAAATTGTTTAAACCCACCTGTGTAATCAGTTTGCATGGTTTGCACAGCTGCACCAATTTCAGGCGACGCCTCGTAAGGGTCTCCAGAGTTTACCGGCGGGCCTGGCGCATATTGAATAAACAATTGTGCCTTTTCTGCCACCGCTTTGCCATGCAGTTGTTCGGTTAGTTTTAGTGCCAGGTCTAAGGATGATGAAATACCGCCGCCCGTAAATCTTCTCTTATCTACGTCCAATAAGAAACGCGGAAAGCCTGGCACCACCGTAAAATTATATTTGGCGGCCAGCATTTGCAGGTTGTTTAACTGGCTCCAGTAAGTGGTGGTAAGGCAGTTGGTAAGCTGGCCTGTAATAGCCAGTAAAAATGCTCCGGTGCAAACAGAGCCCGTCCACAAAGCAGTTTTAGCCATGCTGTTAATAATTTTCAGGTAGGCACTGTCTGTCATGCTGTTAGCAATACCTTGCCAGTTGCCGCCGGGCACAAAAAGCATATCAATATTTTTAAGTGTTTTTTGTGTTGGTGCCGGCTCATCAAAAGTACCAGTAGGCATTACCTGCATACTTTCTGATGTGGTAATGGGTTTAAGTGTAGGTGCCAACCAGTGAATGTTGTAATGCTGTGCATTATTTACATACACGTTGTTGAATACTTCGGTGGCGCCTACAAAATCAACCAGAGTTACATTATCGTACAATATAAAAACAATGTTCTTTTTGCTTTTATCGTAACGTGGAAATACAGGTTTATTACCGGGCATCTGCTGTTTTATTTAAGGTGTAAAAACCATCATAACCACATTTCCGGAAATGCATCCGGAAACATGGAGATGATGAATTAAAAAGCGGAAATGCTATTTTTTCACAGCGTTTTCCTTTGTGGCAGCTGTAAATTGCCAGTAGGGAATTGTATCGTTTATTAAAGCCGTTTGTATAGACCAGGCAAAATCAACCGATACCTGTTTATTAAAGTAGGTTCCTTTTAAATCGATGGTTTGGTCGGTAGTGTAAACACCAGCCGGCGATGCCACAGCAAGCGCATGGCAGCTCATACAATTAGATTGCGTACCGTACTGGTAACTCGCATTGTAGGTATTGGCAAAACCTGCAAATACACCAGGGCCAAAAGCACCTTCCAGGTAAGGGTTGTAGCCAAACATAGGCCCTGCACCCGCCGTTTTGTTGGGTGGGTTATTGGGCGTAAGCATTACGTAAGCTGCTACGCAGGCGTAGTTGGCAGCAGCCCCGGTTATTTCTGTAGGGCGCAGGCTCGCTGCCAGGTCGGAGCTTGGTGCACCCGGATGGCTGCGGTTGGGTGTCCAGTAATAGCTCTGCCAGGTCCAGTTGCTTATTTCTTTGGTGGTTACATGCATACCTACCAGCACGGCAACCTCTCCCGCTTTGGCAGTACCATAACCGCTGCCGGCATTGTTGTTCATACCCTGCACACTATCTTGCTGATTCATAAAATCCGCCATCTTTTTATCAAGCTTAAAGCTTATAAAATCGCTTAAATTAATGGTGGCAGCTTTAATTTTTGCTTCGTTTGTTTCTGTACTATCAACCGGCACGGCTGTTTTACCTTTTGGTTGTTTGTTGTTTTTATCTATAAAAACAAAGTTGTTGGCCTGGCCGGTAAAGCCTGCATTGGCAGGCACGGGTGCGGTAATCCAAACGGGCAGCCTAAACAGCGAATCGTTATTGTCGTAAACCATATAGGTTGGCTTAACCGTCATAGATTTGCTGGGAAAAGGCGTAATAGCGCCAGCACCACCCGCCTGATAATATTTGTTTATTACCGACTGTTTAAAAATTTTATTTTGGGTAGCATAACAGGCAGCATCAGGATTGTAAGAAACAGTTACCCAAACTGTTGACGGATTTTGAAACGGCCGCATACCTTTTACAGCCATCAGGGATAAATTCTGCTTTTCAAACCTTGCAGCATGTTCAAATTGTTTAGGCCTTTGCAGTGAGGCACGGCCATTTTTGCGGGCCACACCATCGCAGCCGTTCTGCCCTGTTTCTACCAGGTTGCGTACATCATTAAGGCCAAGCCAGGTTTCGTACACCAGCATTTCATCGCCTGCATATTTTTCGCCGCTGTTGGCAGTTAAACCTGCCCAAATGCCCCAGGCGTGTTTGTACACACTGGCGGAATCGTAACTGCCGCTAAAGCTATTATTACTTATCCATTTGTAAATGCTGGCAGAGTCTTCAGGAAAATTAAAGCCCGGTACAATATTGGTTGGCAGTGCCACCGGCTTTACTACCTTGTCGGCCTTTTCTTCGGTAGGTAATGTTTTGTCGTCTTCTGTTTTTGGGTTGCAATTGGTTTGCATTAAAGTTAGCATAATGCCAAATACTGCTAATAGCAGTGCGGTGATTTTAAGTTTCATTACTGTGTAATTAAGGTGGTTAAATAAATTAAAAAGCCGGTTTGCAGATGGTACCTGGTGCTTTCTCATTTGTATTGGCAATTAAATGTAATGCCATAAAAATGTAATAAAGAACAATTACATGCCTTTTAATAAAAAACAGGTATTTATACTTGTGTAATTGGCAGCGAAAACGCTTTTTGTATGGCTTTCAGCCAAAACTGTTGCTGTGTGGGCATATTAGCCCATGGCTTGTACGGCTGTGGTATTATTAGCTGCTAACAAAAATGTGCAGGTAACTTTGGTATTGGCTTGCAATTGATAATTGGTTTGCAGAAGCTATGCATTTTGTGCAGGCATTTCCTGTACATCGGTATCGGGTATTTCTATCGGTTCGGTTTCTGGCATTTCTTCTATTGCATCATCCGGCACTTCATCAATATCTGTTTTTTCCACTTCGGGTTTATCTGTTGGTTCCGGTATTTCTTTTACCTCTGGCTTTTCGGTTTCGGGTTGTGGCTGTTCGGGCTTTTCATGGGGGTTTGGCACTGTGTTTTTTATTGCATCGGTTAAGCCTGTGCTGTGTTGCTGTTGGTAATTTTGAGGGCTGGTTATTGCCTCCGCTTGTAAACCCGTTTTTATGTTTTCGTTTGCCAATTGCTTTTCCATGATGCGTTGTTTGTAATACCGGTGTAAAAACTGTGCCAAGTAAACTTCAACTAAAACAGCATAGGTTATGCCATAGCATTGGGGAAATACTGTAACAGCGGGATAGAGGCGCCCTGAATAATTGCCTTTAAAATATTGAACAACGACGTTTATTAGAGATAAGCTGCAGCACTACATAAATTACCGAATTGTTTTACCAAAAGGCATCATCGAAATTTCAATTAATTTAAAATGCTGCCGGGCAAAAGGAAGGCCAATAATGGTAATAGCAAGCAGTAAACCAAAAACAAGATGTATAAGTGCCGTGTATAACCCGCCGCTTAGCAGCCACACTATATTAAACAGCGGCGAAAGACAGCCAGTAGCACTTGTTCTGCTCTCCACTGTTTTACCAAAAGGCCAAAATACCAGCCCTGCAATTTTAAAACACTGCACACCCCAGGGAATACCAACTACGGTAAAACAAAGCGCTATGCCGCCAAGTACATAACCCATGGCAGCAAAAAAGCCCCCGAAGATTAACCAGATAATATTGCCTGTTATATTCAAGTGATTTTAATTTTTTTGGTTTTATAGCATTGCTGAATGAAGATACAATAAAGCGGTAGCTCAAATTTAGTTTGTCATCAAGCATGGCAGAAATAAGTGTTGCTTGCTCAGCACAGTTGTTACGGTTCATTATTTTTTTGTATTTTCCGTGTTAATAATTGCTATATGGTTGCCACAAGTACACTACAAAAATATTTTGAACCCTTCCGCAAAAACATCATTGGCGTTAATCAGGTTTTTACTTCCCCTTTTGGAGAAAAAAAAATTGTTTATGCCGACTGGACAGCCAGCGGCCGCTGTTACGGGCCAATAGAAACCAGTATGCAGGAGAATATAATGCCCTTTCTTGCCAATACCCATACCGAAACAACAGTTACCGGCACACTAATGACCCGGGCATATGAGGAAGCTAAAATTATTGTAAAAAAGCATGTACATGCAGATGCAGATGATGTGCTGATATTTACCGGAAGCGGAATGACGGGTGCCGTTAATAAATTACAGCGCATACTCGGATTGCGGATGCCGGAACGGATCATGGACTATGTAGAAAAATCCAAACTGCCGGCAATTGATGCAGTTGATGGCAATGCCATTATGATACATAATATTTTTACCGATTACCTGCAGCTTGATGAAGCGTTGAAACCGCTGGTGTTTGTTACCCATATGGAGCATCATAGCAACCAAACCACCTGGTTGGAAACCATTGCTACTGTAGAAATTATCCCCTGCAATGAAGCAGGCGATGTGGACATGGACCGCTTTAAGGAGTTACTGGAAAAGTATAAACATAAAAAAAACAAGATAGCAGCAATTACCGGCTGTTCAAACGTTACCGGTTTGCAAACGCCTTACCACCAGGTGGCAAAAATAATTCATGAATATGGCGGTTTGTGTTTTGTAGATTTTGCCTGCTCGGCTCCTTATATTAATATTGATATGCACCCTGCCGAAGATGGCACTCACCTGGATGCCATATATTTTTCGCCACATAAATTTTTGGGCGGCCCTGGCACAGCCGGCGTACTCATTTTCAACAAAAAAATGTACCGCAACATTATTCCCGATCAACCGGGTGGTGGCACAGTTGTGTACACCAACCCCTGGAAAGTGCATGAATACATTACAGATATAGAACACCGGGAAGATGGTGGCACACCACCTTTTTTGCAGGGCATTAAAACAGCCCTTTGTGTAAGGCTGAAAGAAAAAATGGGTGTAACTAATATGTTGCAGCGGGAAGAAGAATTACTGCATATAATTTTTGAACGCTTTGCAACAATAAAAAATATTGAAGTGTTGGAAGCAACAAAAAAGAACCGGCTGGGTGTAATTTCCTTTATTGTGCAGGGTGTGCATTATAACCTTTTTGTAAAACTGCTAAACGATCGCTTTGGCATTCAAACCCGCGGCGGCTGTGCCTGCGCCGGCACTTATGGGCATATGCTTTTACATGTAGATGAAATCAGATCTTACGAAGTACTGGAATCCATACACTCCGGTAACCTTAGCTGTAAACCTGGCTGGGTAAGGCTTTCCATACACCCCACCATGACGGATGCCGAGGTTAATTATATTATGGATGCCATTGAAGAAACAGCCGCCCATGCCCGGCAATGGCAACAGGATTACAGGTACGATGCTGAAACCAATGAGTACCACTACAACGGCGCTGCCGATACAGTGCAGGAAAAAATTGATAATTGGTTTGCCTGATAACCCCGGTAAATGCAATGCTGAAAAAACAAACTAAGTTTACACAACAAAGAAATAAATAAAAATGATTGAACAGACCAATCTTGTAATAAGTAAATGGCAATATACAGCACCGGCAAATCCTGTAGAAGATGATGAACAAATAACCGGCAGCATTTCATTATCCGTTATGAAAAAAAAGGCACCCACTAAAAAAGGCATTGCCTGCCGCTTTAATTGCGAATTTTTTTTTGAAGACCAGCTTGTTTTGGAATATGAGGCAGCAGACAGCTATGTTATAGACCATGGAGATATTATTGACATAAACGAAGTGCAAACCATGCTGGCTAACTGTTACAACAAATTCACCGAGAAATTCGATTTTAGAAAACTGGGCACTGTGCTGCAAAATAAAGCCATGCTGCCTTTTAATGAAAAAAAGTACGACCTTAATTTTATACTGCCGCTGTTAAACGAACCTTAACAGCCAGCCCGGTACATATTTATTCAGCTAAGCAAATCATTCGGTATCAGCAGAGCTGTAGCCATTGTTTTCTTCATCCTCTTCGCCAATTTCTTCATCGGCATTATCCAGTTCGCTGCCCGGTATATCAAGGTCTTCGCCGGTAAGGTTGCGGGTGCCTTCGTTAATAAGGTCACCTTCGTTATCCGTAGTATCCAGTGCCGATCTTCTTAAATTATTATTATCAACCGACAGGCTGTTTTCCATGCTTTCATCCAGCAGCGCTCTTTCTTCCGGGCTAATGTCTGCGCTGTTATCTTCCTCTTTATCTGCTGGTAATTTTTTATCAGTATTCATAGTATTTGTTTTTATACCCAAAGATACAACGATGTAATTTGGAAAAAGCTGCTATTAAATAACCAGTTGATGAGATAATTGTTTTGGCATTTTACGTAATGAGAAAATTGAAACTGTTGCTTATATAATTACGCTCAATCACCTGTATTGCATATTATATTTATCGGCAGCCGGTTTTATTATTCATGGGGGTTTCGTTGTGAGGGAAGGTTTAGGTTTGGGTATTTTGTTTTGAAGAGTCCGCTGGCATAAAATTTAATTTTAGTTAGTATGGAACACCAAGGCAAGGCGCCTCTGTTGGTAAGGGAAGCAATTGTAAAATGTGTCAATATTTTATAAATCTTACTGTGGTAAATGCCGATGTTATCAAAACAATAGTTCAATTAGGCGCAGCCTAAATTGGACTATATATTTTGTCCAATCGGTATAATACCGTCATCTGGGTATATTCCCTTCGGGAGAAAATTATATTTTCACAGCATGAAATACTTAATTTTTACTATCGTATTTGCCTTTGTTGTTACTGGCATTTGTAAAGCGCAACATGCACCCAATGTTGCAATTATTTGTTATACTGGCAGCACTCAAATATTTCCGTCGGAATGGCTAAATAAAAAAATCAACGCCAAGGCAACAGCAGCAGATACAGCTAAATTTCACAGTGATACCGCTGCATTGTATAACGCGTTTAATAAATACCCCAAAAGCGTATTGGAAGATGGATTAACAACAATTTACATTACCGGTAAACTAAGGTTTAACCGGCAGTTTTTTACAGGAACCAATACCTACGACGCAGTTTATATAGGAAGCAATGGTAACGATGAAATAGAAAAAACATTTCATCACGAGTTTTCTAGTATTTTGTTAAGAAAAAAGGGAGATTATAAATTTGAAGCAGACTGGCACGAGTTAAGTCCGTCACTACGATCGGGTAATAGCGCAGCTGCAGTAAGAGCAGGTTTTTACTCAACCGGTTTTGATACAGTGCTTTGCCAGCAGGGCTATTTAACGCCCTATTCCTTATCTAATTTTGAAAACGATTTTAACATGTATGCAGAAAATATGTTTGCAGGCGGTAAAGCATTTTGGAAAATAGTAGATAAGTACCCAAAAGTATTAGCCAAAGTAAAATTGATGGTAATTTTCTATAAAACTGTCTGGTCAGGCTATTCAGAATTTTTCTTCCGGGGTTTGGCGGACGATGATAAAAGCTATTAGAATGGGTTAATTAAAAACCGGTACAAAACCTGATGGACAATGTTGCTTTGTGTTCAAAAAAAACCACTCTGTAATGCGAGAATAATTACTGCACAGTTTTACCAAAAGGCATCATCGAAATTTCTATAAGTTTAAAGTGCTGGCGGGCAAAGGGAAGCACAATAACAGTAAGGGCAAGCAGTAAAACAAAACACAAGACGTATGAGTGCTGTGTATAGCCCACCGATAAAAATTTTCAAAAAAAATCCAACCATGCAATACCACCAAATACATAACCCAAGGCTGAAAAAAAGCCAACGAAAATTAACCAGAGGATGTTGAATGGGAGGTTCATATGTGATTAATTATTGTTTGATGAAGATATAATAAAGTGGAGTAGAATTTAGTTAGCGATGATTAGAAGCAATGTACTGGAACAAAAACCATAAATGTCTAAAATGGAGTAGAGTGCGCTAGTGATTTTTATCTTTATATACCCTAAATTTACTTTAATTTAAAGGCAAATAAATTACTAAAAAACAAAGCTAACAATAAAGCAAATCATTAAAAAGCAATGTAAACTCTACATTCACTAGGCATTCTATTATACCAAAAGTGTTTGTGGAAATGATGATCATTACATTTGAAGGAAAGCTGAATGACACAAACTATAATTGAAAAAGAAAGTAAATTAAATGCAACTGCCTGAATCAAATGGCTTACCAGTCAATCTTCTTGCAGCCTGTTTTAATAAAACTTCTGCAACTTACAAGTATTATTGGCTTCTATCAATCCTGCAATCGATTGAGAACGGATGTTTAATAATTCCCAAAAGGGAATTGTTTGCAAGAATGATTTCCAATGCTTGGTTTACTGTAAACTATTTCCACGTTTCATTTGGTAAGCAAGATTTAATTCAAGATGCGGTCCGTGCTATAAATGAAATTGAGAAAATTTCTATTGATGAAAAACGGGAAGCCGTTTTTCAAAAACTTTTAACCACAAAAAAAATTGAAACAGAACGACAGCTTTGGCATTTCAATAATAATGTTCCTCACTGGTTTTTGAGTCCTTGGTTTTCCAAAATGGGGAAAGCTGAAATTTATTTAGCATCACAATCTTTTAGTCAAAAATGTTTATATGCTTTGCATGTTGATGAAATACAAGTTAATCCAGAATGGGAAAGCTATTTAACTTCAAACGCAAAACTGTTGAAAGATTTTTGCTACTGGAATCTCTGTTTGTTTTTGCAAGCTAAAAATCCGAATGTGCCTGATATTCCGAATAAGTTGATTAAACCAGCTACGAGAAATAACTTGGCTAAACAGCGCACACAATTTTGGGATTTGGTTTTAAGAGAGGTAGGTTCTGTAAATTGCATTTACACTAACAAGAAGCTCGTAGTTGGAGAATATGCCGTTGAGCATTTCATTCCTTACTCTTTTGTTTCTCATGACTTAATATGGAATTTAATTCCTGCTGATAAATCATTCAATATTTCCAAAAGCGATAGACTTCCCGCTATTGACAAGTATTTTGATTTATTCTTTAGTTTGCAAAAAACAGCAATTGAAATAGTGACTATAAAATCCCCAAATTGCAAAATGCTTGAAGATTATTTGACAATATTTCCTGACTTAAAAACGAGTTTTACAAAAGATAAATTCCTGCAAACAGTTCAACCGTTAATAACTATTGCATCAAACAATGGATTTGAATTTATGAAATGATTCAACAACAGAATATAAATAGCCACTTAACAGCGAAAGAAAGAGAAACACTTTCCTTTCCAGCAAAACTATTGTTAAACAAAAGTTTATTTGTTGGTCATGTTTTGGATTTCGGTTGCGGCTTTGGAA
>JBBQPX010000020.1:0-15779 GCA_038216775.1 Chitinophagales bacterium | reverse complement strand
TAAAAACACATAAAGCTGCTTTTGCAATCGTTCAATAATTCTTTTGCAATTTCAGGCAAGCCATCCTTTTTAAGTAAAGGAAGTATAGCAAGCTTGGTAGGCGCAATCTTTGCAGGAATGCGCAGGACTACACGGCTATCTTCTGTTCCATCTTCTTTGGCCCATTTTTCCTCTGCATAAGCAAGGCTGATGATGGTTAAGAAAAGCCTATCTAAACCAACGGAAGTTTCAACAACGAAAGGAATATAATTGCCGTAAGCTTTTCCGGTTTCCGGGTCTATATCATTATCGAAATACTGCATTTTTTTTCTGCTGAATTCCTGGTGTTGCTTCAAATCAAAATCAGTGCGGCTGTGAATACCTTCCAATTCCTTCCAACCAAAAGGAAATTCAAATTCAATATCCAAAGCAGCATCAGCGTAATGCGCCAGTTTTACATGGTCGTGAAAACGTAATTTTTCAGCAGGAACACCAATGCTTTCATGCCATTTTTTGCGCTCATCTTTCCAGAAATTATACCATTCCATTTGCGTGCCAGGGCGGATGAAGAATTGCATTTCCATTTGCTCAAACTCCCTCATGCGGAAAATAAACTGGCGTGCCACAATTTCGTTACGAAAAGCTTTACCTGTTTGTGCAATACCAAAAGGGATTTTCATTCTGCCGGTTTTTTGCACATTTAAAAAGTTTACAAAAATACCTTGTGCAGTTTCCGGCCTTAAGTAAACTTTATTGTCATCAGGGTTATCAGCCGCCACAGCACCAAATTCTGTAGAAAACATCAGGTTAAATTGACGGACATCTGTCCAGTTGCAGGTTTTACTAACCGTACATTTTATCTTATTGTCATCAATTAATTGTTTCAAACCTGCATAATCATCTTTTGCAAGCAGTGCATCCATTGATGCTAAAACATCTTTTGCCAATTGCTCATTGCCAATTGCGATCTGTTCATCTGCAAAGCCTTCAATCAAATGGTCAACCCTATACCTTTTATTACTGTCTTTATTGTCAATCATCGGGTCGCTGAAATTATCGACGTGTCCGCTAGCCTTCCAGGTGGTTGGGTGCATAAAAATAGCCGCATCAATACCCACAATATTGTCGTGCATCTGCGTCATGCTTTTCCACCAATAATCACGTATGTTCTTTTTTAATTGGGCGCCGTTTTGGCCATAATCATATACAGCCGCCAAGCCATCGTATATTTCACTGCTTTGAAAAATATAACCGTACTCCTTACAATGGGAGATTAATTCTGCGAAATTGTTTGTTGCATTTGCCATAGGGCGCAAATTTAGGTAATATTGGCAACTATTTTAAGGCATATATTTGTTGTTCTTCGGTAAACTTATTAGAAATGAAGAAGATTTAATCGTTTTGTATTTATTGCAAACATTATTAAAGATGACCAGAGATTACATGTTGAACGGAGTCCCGAAAAGTCGGGATAGACAGTCGCCAATGCAGTCGCACATAGCGCTAATGCTTGCTTCAAAAGAAAAAAAATATTGTTTGAAGTTTGCCGTAGAATCGTTTTTATTCACAAAATTTAATAAAATAGTTGGCTGATAATTTTACTTTCCCCGATAGCAAACCTTCGGCTTTAGAGCGGTTCGGGTTGCATTATTTAACCTTTTTTAGAAAAAAAGATCTAACCCATACTGTTTTTGATTTTACAGATGAAGAGATTGCGGGGAAAGTAAAAAAGATAGCTGTAAAAGGAATTATGCTTTCGGCCATCACTGGTATTATTCTGGTTTTTCCAACTGTTTGGGTTGATGTGTATTTTGCAAATGCAACATGGTATGTTCATTACGGCTGGGTTACTTGCGTTACTTTGGTTTCGATAGCAATAGAGTTTTATCTGCTTTTTATAATTGCTTTAAAAGCGGTTTATGAAGTGAGTGATATTATTAATATGCATGCCATGCCCCGGGATTTTTTAAAATCGGGGGTGTTTAGCGTAAAAAATATATTAGCCCGAACGGCACTTGAATTACCTGATCCTGAATTGAAGATTTTAGGTATCGACCCTTTTAAACGCATCTCCAAAAAAAATCTATTTATACTCGGTCTTTTATACAAAGCGAAAATTTTTGTATCGAACTTGGTATTAAAATTTGGGCTGAAGTTTACCGTAGGCGAAACAATTTTTGGCATATCTATATTATACGAAGCATTATTTGTGGAAGCATTTTGGAATGGCGTTGTTTTAGACAGGGTGGTTAAAGAAGCAAGGCTGCGGCTATTTGGTTTTGCATTAGCAAATCATATAGCCGAAAATGTAATTAACGATGGATTGATTGAACGGCTTTCACCTGAAGCGAAAATTGGCTGTATGCGTGCCATTGGTAATGCGGTGGTGATGGCGAAAAACTATCATCCTAACATGATAATTCTATTACTTCAGTTTCAGCAATTGCTGAATATAAGCGAAGAGAATAAATATGACGATTGGGATTTGTTTCTCCAAACTTTAAAAAATGTGAATGCAAAAGAAAGAAATTTTCTGCTGGATTTATTTACGGTTTCTGCGGCTTTTGATGGTAAGGTATCTGAACTTGAAAATGAAAATTTAAAAGCTGCTTATGGAAAGGATTTTGCTTTGTATCACCCACGTTTGATTAAACTTACAAAATATTTAAAAGAAGGAAAGTTAAATGCAGCTTACGAATTATGCAGGCTGGATTTTGTTGCCGGGTAAAATAAATTTATGCTTACAGAAGAAAAAATAAAGAAGGTAAGGAAGCAATTGCGGGGAGGTATTCCAGAAGGGGAAATTAAAGGTGATTTAATAAATGAAGGTTACACGCAGGAAGAAATAGATAAAATTTTTAAAGCATACAGGCCGGATATGCGGACCTGGTTGTTAGTTTTTGCAATAATCTTTCTGGTAGCAGGCGTGTATAATTTAATAAGTAGTTCAGGTTATTTAATGCTGATATTTTCTGGAGCTATGTTTGTAGTTTATTCGCTGGAGGTGAAAAGGATAAAAAAAATACCAAAGTGATTTATTCTTCCGGCTCTGCTGGAGGCTGATTTGGTGTTTCAATAACCGATTTTTGTTCTGGCTGTTCTTTTATAGATTTTTCAGATTCAACTTCTATTTGCTGCACCCACACTGCATAGCTGTTTGGGTAAATAAGCGTACCTGTATGGGCCGCATACACATGTGTAAAAACTGCACCGTAATAAAGTATTACCGCCGAGTAATATACCCAAACCAATAAAACAATAATAGTACCTGCTGCCCCATAAGTGGCTGATAGCTTGCTGTGGCCAATATAATAACCAATTAAAAATTTGCCAATCATAAAAAGTGCAGCGGTAGTAAAAGCGCCGGCACGTACCTGTTTCCATTTTACTCTGGCATCTGGTAGTACTTTAAAAATCATTCCAAATAAAAGAGAGGTAATGGCAAAAGTTAAAATGAGGTTGAAAACATAAACAGCAATTACCGTTAGTTGCGGAAAAATTTCTGTAAGCCGGTTAAGCAATGCATCCATAGCGCCATTGATAAGTAGTGATACCAGTAACAAAAATCCCAGGCTTACCACAAGCGAAAAAGATAACAGCCGGTTCATAAGGAATTTTAAAATTCCAATTCCCTTTGGCTTGGATTTTAATCTCCAGATCGAATTAATAGAATCCTGTATTTCGCTGAAAACGCTTGTGGCACCAATAAGCAGCGTCACTACACCAACAATAGTTGCAAAATAACTGCTGTTGGATAATGCAGCACTACGTATTATTTGCTGTATCTGTGCGGCTGCATCTGCGCCAACAAATCCTGCAATCTGGTGGTACAAAGTGCCTTCAATTGCTTCTCTGCCATAAAAAATATTACTTACTGTAATAATAATAATGAGCATAGCCGGCAGCGAAAAAATTGTATAGTACGCAAGTGCTGCACTTAGCTTAAGCACTTTGTTTTCCATAAAATCAGAAAAGGACTGTTTAATTATAGACCAGATACTCTTTGTTAACATTTGTATGTTCTTATTTAAGTTTTTCATTTTTTTGATGTCTGTCAAAATCTCTTAAATTTTTCTTTTCAAAATTTTTCTCTAGTGCTTCTGTTAAGTTAACACCGGTTTGATTAGCAAGGCAAATTAAAACCCAAAGCACATCAGCCATTTCATCGCCAAGATCTTTTCCTTTATCAGATTCTTTAAAAGATTGTTCACCATATTGCCTTACCATCAAACGGCTTAACTCTCCAACTTCTTCCATTAGTATGCCAAGATTGGTAAGTTCGTTAAAATAACGCACTCCTGTGGTATTTATCCAATCGTCTATTTTTTTTTGAGCGTCATTAATTGTTAGGTTAGTCATTATTCTTTATTTTTTGAATCGATAATTATGGTAACCGGGCCATCGTTTAATAAAGATACCTTCATATCTGCGCCAAACTCACCTGTATAAATATGTTTCCCCAAATCGTTAGTTAATTGTGCAATTAGGTTTTCATAAAGCGGAATGGCTATATCAGGTTTGCTTGCTTTTAAATAAGATGGACGATTCCCCTTTTTTGTAGAAGCATGCAATGTAAATTGGCTTACTAATAAAATATCGCCTCCAATATCTTTTACTGAAATGTTGGGCACTTTATTTTCATCATCAAAAACACGAAGATTTACAATCTTGTTGCTTAGCCATTCAATATCTTCTGTGCTGTCGGCATCTTCAATGCCAACCAATACCAGCAAGCCTTTTTTTATCGCTGCTTTTACATGGCTGTCAATTGTCACACTGGCTTCGGTTACTCTTTGTATTACTGAACGCATGCAACAAAGATAACGACAGGAAAAAATTTCTACTATATTTACTAAAATAACTTTTACTAACATCTGCTCATCACATGCGAAGCTTGCTGCTTATTTTATTTATGTTGATATCTGTTAAGGGGAATGCGCTCACAGCATACCAGATAGATAGCATGTGGCATGTTTTCAACAATACAAAACAGCCAATAAGCGAACGAGCTTATGCTTTGTACAGATTGCATTTTGAGTATGATGACGAAGATCCAGATAAAGCGCTCACTTTGGTTAACCTGCTGGTTTCAGAAAGCAAAAAATATAACTACAGCATTGGGACAGGTATAGCTGAAATAATGTTGGGTAATATTATTACTTACAAATTTTCAAAAGATAGTGCAGCAGTTCACAGAGATAATGCCATCAGGCAATTACTGGTAAGTAATCCTGATGGGTTTTACCTTGCTTATGCATACATGTACAAAGCAGAATCTCTTGCAGATAGAGGTTATAGAGATTCTGCCATGATATTGTATGATAAGGCAATTGAAATTTGCAAAAAGCGGAATGATAACAAAAGTGAAACTGATATCATGCTGCATTATGCAGCGGATTGCCGCAGGGGTGCTAATTATAAAAAAGCGAGTGCGGTTTTATCCAATGCTTTTGCCCTGGCAGAACGCTGGCAATGCGATGAATTAAAAGCTGCAGTTTCTATTGAGATGGCAGATATATTTAAGCTAAGCGGAAATTACAGTAAGTATAAAGAATTTATTTTGCAGGGCTACGAACAAACCTTGATGTACAACAACGGTATAAAAATGGCTCGTAATCTTAGCCGTGTAGTACCTTATTTTCAAGAGATAAAAGATGAAAAAATTGCTTTGCAAATCGGGAAAATATTTGATAGCCTTGCAAAGGTTGATCTTAATGCTAACATAAGTAACATACGAAATGGCTACTGGGCAAAATATTATCTAACAAAGGATAAGCCTGAAGAAGCTTTGAGGTTTGCTATGAACTTATTAGAAACTTCCAGAAATAATAATTGGGGAACAGGCCTGGCCGGTCATTATGTTTCGGTAGGTAAATGTTGTGCATCTATAAAAGCCTATGGCAAGGCGCAATTGTATTTTGATTCGGCTTATGCTTTGGCATCAAAATACAAGTACCAAACTATTGTGCTGGATGTGTATAAGAACAAGGCCAATGCTTTTGAAGCAGCTGGTGATTTTGAAAAAAGTAATATTTATTTGTCTAAATATATTGAGCAAAACAAAATGATGACGGAAGATGATAATAAAAAGAAAATAGCAGAAATGCAGGCCCAGTATGATGTAGAGAAAAGAAATAATCAGATTGTTATATTGAATGAAGAGAATCTTCAACGATCGAAAGAAAGAAATATTTTTATTGGCTTTAGTTTACTCGTAGGTATTTTACTTGCAGTAAGCATTGTAGCGTTTATAAATAAGAGAAAAGCGAATGAACTGCTGACAAAACAAAAGCAGGAGATTATTGATAAAACAGAAATAATGAATGAACAGGCAGCACAAATTGCCAAGCTGCAAACGCAAATGAATCCGCATTTTATTTTTAATGCTATTAATTCTGTACAACGTTTTGTATTAAAGGAAGATAAAAACAAAGCACTTGATTATTTAAACGACTTTGCCCGACTGATGCGAATGACATTAAATAATTCTGATAAAGAATTGATAACACTAAAAGAAGAGAAGGCATTTTTAACCTACTATTTAAAATTTGAAATGCTTCGATATCAGGATCAATTTACTTACACCATAGAAAATGATAAAGCCCTTGATGAAGAAATAGTAGAACTGCCGCCGATGCTGGTGCAGCCTTACGTGGAGAATGCGATTAAGCACGGATTGATATCAAAAGAAGAAAAGGGTGTATTGGTAATAAAGTTTGAATTGGCTAATATTGATAATGCTGAAAGGCTTAAAATTGTAATTGAAGATAATGGTATTGGCAGGCAGGCAGCTGCAGATCTGAAAATTGGTGCAGCCGTGGAGCATGAATCAAAAGGAATGGAGATTACTGCTAACCGAGTAAAAGCGATCAATAAAAAATATTTGAATATTTATGAATCAACAATTAATATTGTTGATCTGCATGAAAATAAAAAAGCAACAGGTACAAGGGTCGAAATTCTATTGCCCTATTTGGATAATTTTTAAAAATGATAAAAGTAGTTTTAATAGATGATGAGCCGGGCAACCTGGAACTGATGCAGGAAATGCTGCAACAATACTGCAAAAGCGTAAAAGTATGCGGGGTGGCTACGTCAATTAAAAATGCTGTTGAGTTGATCAACACTCATCAACCTGATTTAATATTTTTAGATGTGGAAATGAAAAATGAAACAGGGTTTGATCTTTTTAAACATTTTCCTTCGCCTAACTTTCAAGTGATATTTGCTACTGCGCATGAGCAATACGCCTTACGTGCCATAAGGTCATCTTGCTTAGAATATTTACTAAAACCAATTGACTATAAAGAATTAATGACTGCTATCGAAAAATTTGAAAAGCAACAGCACCTTTCTAATAAAAAAAATGTGGAGGTACTGCTGGATATTATCGGTAATAAAAAGCACCAGGTAAATAAAATCGCTATTCCAACAAGCGACGGGCTCATATTTTTAAACAGTAATGATATTGTTTATTGCGAAGCAAGCAGTAATTATACCATTATCAGCACTACTGCCAATGAACATATCATGTCTTCCAAAACTTTAAAAGAGTATGAAGAGCTGCTGGAAGAAAAAAAGTTCTTTCGTTGTCACAAATCTTATCTTATCAATCTCGATTATATCAAAAAATTTACACGAAGCGAAGGCTTTAGAGTGCAAATGCAAAATGATGCCTGGATAGATATTGCCATTCGTAAAAAAGACGAATTTCTGGATCTGTTCGAAAAGCGGTAAAACGTTCATCCTCCTTTTCTCTACGTTCATCCTCCCAATTTCAACTTTTAATAAACAGGTGTTTTAAGTAGTAGCTACGGTTATACATTAGTAGTATTAATGTATAAATATGAAAGCAAATAAAATTTTAGTAACAGCAGTTTTACTGTTTACTGCCACTCCAAACTTTGCCCAATTAAATAGCTTAATTAAAAAAGTTAAAACTACGGGCGGCAGCAATAGTAGCACCGGCAGCGGCACAACGCAAACTGGCACAGCACAAAGTAGTGTCTCTTTTAGAGAGGGTGATAGGGTAGAAGTAAATTACAGAGACGGATGGAGAAAAGGAACTGTAAACCAGGTAAGCAGTGCAGGAAGGGTACAGGTGCAATTGGATGAAGGTGGCCCAACTATGTGGGTGGAAGCCAATACTGTAAGGGCTATTGATGAACCAAACAGGGCAGATGCAAAGAAAGCTATAATGGAAAAGCGGCCTTTTAAAGTTGGCGATGTTGTAGAGTGGACAAACAGCAGCGGCTTGATGGCGTTTGGTAAAGTAACCAGCATACCAAACGAAACCCAAGTAAATGTATATGAAGATGGCAACAGCACTTTTTTGAAAAATAATAGTGATGTTATGGTATCTGTACCAACCACAGGTAAATATAAGGTGGGCGAAAAGGTTGCTGTTGTTGGTTTAGATGGCTATGATATGGCAACCATAAGGGAAGCTACAACCAATGGTTATCTGCTGGCGGATGCCAATATTAATCTGAACCAGGTATGGCATGAGAAAAATCTGTATCGTTTTAATGAAGAGCAGTTTAATGCTGCTACTAAACCCAACGCCGAACTTCTGGATAACTTACAATCAGATGACAACAGTAAATACGGCTACTTTAGTATGACCGGTGCTGAATTAAAAACGGTACTCTCAAAAATTGAAGCACTGCAAAGTATTTTGCAACCAGAAAAAGCCAACTTACCATTAACGCCTATCTACGAGTGGAAAAAAAATCCAAACTACGCGTTGTATTTATTGCAACAGCACAAGCATCTTATTTATCTTGATATATGTTATGGAGATACTGCCACCACTGCATCGCAGGCATTGGTAAATGAACTGGAAGCCTTGCCAACAGATTATGTAGAGCTTTGGAAACTGGGCGCCTCTACCGGTACTTTTATGAACTTTTTTACATTGAAAAATGGTTATGATGATTATGATGCCAAGTACAAAGATTACCGCAACAACAGGGTTGCCTCCCTGGAGGTTTTAGGTAAGCCAGAGAAAAATGATTTTACATTGATAAAACCATTATATGAGAAAAAGGCTGCAGCAGTTATGGCAAGTATAAAAACCTTTAGCGATAATTTTAAATTTGAAATGAATGCCCACAATCCTGCCCTGGAAGCATTGGCCAAGGCTGCATTCTTAAAAACAGAGCCGGGCGCCAGTGTACTTAAAAGCTGGCTGGTTGATCCTGTTTATAAAATACGAAGTAATAGCCTGGGCATACCAGAGTATAAATATTTACTGGTGCATTTGTTGGTGCAGGTACCCAAGTTTAAAACACAATTTTATGTGCAGGTAGATGTGGTGTGCCAATACAGTGGTGGTGGTAGTTACGCAGCGCCCGTAGCGACACATACAGATGCGCAATGGACTTTTAAAGAGTATTTGATAGGTAAGTAAAATGTTTTGATCCTTAAAAGATCAGTTTACTTCAGTGCAAATAAATATAATCTGATAATCATAAAAATCATCCTGTTACAATGAAAATATCTTGCATAGTTTGCTTTAGTCTTTTGTTTTTATTTTCCTGTAATTCTGGTGGCAGTAAAACTGCCGGTGATAAAGCTTATGCTGATGTGTTTGCTAAACACGAGCCTCGTATTGCAGAGCTGCGTAGCTTTTTAAGCAGTTTAACCGGTACATTAAAAGACGCAGGTTCAACTGCTGTTAATGTTGGTGCAACCGATCCGGTTATCAGCCTTGGCAACAACGATACAACAGGCAACACACTAATACTGCAATATCATTTACTGACAGCTCCGGAAGGTTTTACCAGCTATGATAGCCTTTTTGGATTGTACTACAACATGCTTGCAGCGGACGCTTTTAAGTGGAGTGGCACAACAAAAGAGCGAATGATTTTTGAACAGGACTACCTGAAAGACGAAGAGGTAGATAAAAAATTAGCACCGCTTTCAACAACCCGGTTCCCTTATTTATTGATTGTAAAAGCTACAGAGTTTAAGCCATTGATAAATAATGAAGATGGCACTTTTACGGGAGGAAATGCTACTGCCTCTTTTTATTTGTACGACTGGCGCAGCAAAAAGGAATTGTCTGCCATTTCGCTTACCGCAAAACCAGATCAGGAGATGCTATATGCCTACCAGGCAAAAGATGGCTCTGGAGGAAAATTTGAAGCAGCTACAAAAAAAGCAACAGAAACAATGCAGAAAGATATGCGGATGAAGTTGTATAGCTGGTTAAAAGAGATTACTGGCGGCACTGCAATTGTTCCGCAGTTTTAGTATTTAATTTTAAGATAAAAAAAGGTAGTGGAAAGTTGAAAAAAATTATTTCTGTATTTCTGATAATTGCTTTTACCATGCAGGTAACAGCACAGGTAGCAATACCTAACCAACCAGATAGCAGTTACTATCCTATGGTGGTAAACACCTGTAAAAGTTTTACACCAACTGAATATGATATTGTAAATTTTAAGCCAAATACTATTCCTGTTGCGATATTGGATACACTTAAAAAATATGATTGGTTTGTAATTGGCAGCTTTGGATATACCGAGGGTTCATTAAGAACTCCTTTTAATAAATTAAAAGACCAGTTTGATACAGATAGCTATCAGTTTGATTTTGAGCGGTATTGTAAAGATGGAGTGATAGGGGAATTTTATTTGCAAAAGACAACCAGTGATATTAAAACTGTATTTACAAATACATTTGATAAAGGCACAGCATCAAAAATAGCAGGGATAAAGAAGGCAGGAACAAAGTCGTACTTACAAACAATTGCTTATGGTGAATCTGATTTTGAGCAAATTATTTTTTATAAAAATAAAATACTCGTTGTAGATATTACCATGACCGGAAAAATGACTGATAAGAAAATAAAGTACCGGAAAATGTACTATGGTATAGAACAAAAATTTGATTGGTAACCTTCAAAATAAAATTAATGAAAAAGAAAACGGTTTTTATTATAGTTGCTGTGCTATGTTTTGTAGCTGCATTTGTAATGTGGAATTTTAGAAATGATTCGCATTTGTCTGAACTGGGCGACTTTGCATGGGTGCCTGTACCACTTGGCATTATCTGTATTTTATTAGCTATAAAATCAAAAAAATAAACCTTTAAAAATAAACGATGAAAAAATTATTATCAGGCCTTGTAATTACTATGCTGATGGTTGCCTGCAACAATGGCGAAACCAAAGCAGACGAAACCGCAGCTAAATCTGCAGATACTGTAACTATGGCAAAGCCGGCAACTGACACCCTGCCCTCAACATTAACAACAGTTGTTATTCCAGAAACCCCCGAAGCCATGGCAGCAGAGTTGTGCAGGCTAAACAAAGGTATAAAAACTGCTAAGGCAATGGGCGACCAGCCAATGGCTGATGTGACACAAAAAAA
Organism: Chitinophagales bacterium; assembly: GCA_038216775.1. Taxonomy (GTDB): domain Bacteria; phylum Bacteroidota; class Bacteroidia; order Chitinophagales; family Chitinophagaceae; genus Ferruginibacter. The sequence goes on along the minus strand of JBBQPX010000020.1, from coordinate 4,419 downwards.
ATACATTGAGTACAATAAAGCTTTAAAAGAAAAATTTGGTAATGATTATGAAGCCAAAAAAATTATTAGAGAAATCATGGAAAAATGCGATAAAAATTAATTAACCTAAAATTTTAAAAACATGAAAAAAGTATTCATTCTTGCGTTAACAGCAACAGTATTTATAGCCTGCAACAGCGGAGAGCCAAAAACTGCTGCAACAACAGAAGCGCCTGTAACTACCGAAGCCGCTAAGCCGGCTACGGGACAAGATGCGGAATTAACAACCTTGCTGGGAGGTAAAATGATGAACTCCACAGCAGCAGATAAAACGTACGATGCATTTGATAAACTGAAGTTAAATGCAGATGGTACTTGCATTGATAAGGACAATAATTCAGCCAAATGGAAAGTAGAAAATGGCGAATTCGTCTTTATAGCTGCCATGGAAATAAAAAAGAAAGTAGAGAAGAAGGATGAAACTACTGTTGTACTGAAAGGCGCTATACAAGATGATGCTTATACACTAACTCCAATTAAATAATTTTTAACAAACCTTATAATCACTAAAAATAAATCAATATGAAAAGAATTTTTATGGTAGTGGCAACAGCTGCTATTTTATCTGCCTGCGGCGATTCAAAAACTGATGCCAAAGCTGGTACAGACGAGAAAGCAAAAGAAACGCCTGCAGAACCTGCGGCGGTAAAAATAACCGGCAAGGAAGGCGCAGCAAAATTGCCGGGAAAATGGCAACTGGATTCTGTGTCTGGTGAAAACCTGACTGAATCAGAAAAAACTGCAACAATAGAATACAGAACCGATGGCACATTTACACAAGGAAGGGGAGACAAACAAAGAACAGGCGAATGGTTGTACGAAGGAGAAGGATCGAATTTCATTAACATGACCGCTGATGGAAAAAGCGAGCCTTTGCGATTGGTATCATGCGATGATAATTTTCTTAAAGCAATTGTTGTAAAAGATAACATGATAACAACTGATACACTGACCTTAAAACGCATTAAATAAAACAGACCATGAAAATAATAACTGGTTTAAAAGCAGCAACACTTGCCGCAACGTTTTTTGCAGTGGCCTGTAATAGCAAAACTGCAGAAAGTACAAAGCCATCATTAAAAGGTACTTGGCAAATAAGTAAAGCAACCGGCGCTATGCCCGAAAGGCAGGTTGGTAATACTTACCTGTTTACAGATACTTCTTTAAGCATTACCGAGTTTGGTATTGTTTTTAACGGCAGTTTAATGCAGGCAGATACCAGCTTTGTATGGAATAACCTTGGTAAAATAAAAACATACAGTTACAAAATGGAAGGTAATCAGTTGGTGATTCATCCCATGGAAAGCGATCAAAAATTTTATTTAGATAAAAAATAAACCAATAATTATGAATGTAAGAGTACTGATTATTTCAGCTTTAATGATGGCATGCCTGCACGGCGAGGCGCAGAAAAAAAGCAAATCAACAAGACCGCACATCACCGGTGACGATGATTGGGAAACACCCATAACTAAAAAGAATAAAAGTAAAACAGCAAAAGCTAATACTGTTACGATTAATAAAATTCCAAAACGCCGTACTAAAAATTGAGTACTGATAGTTACAAAACCAACTGCCTGTTTTTCTACATGGAGAAAGCTGATTTTTATTTAGCTTTCTCCATTTTTAGTTTATGCGGTACTTTATTTGGCACTGCTTTACCGTACTACTTTTGCTAATAAAGGAATACCATTGTCCTTTTATCTTATCTGAAGTTATACACTTAAATTCTTCTATTAAATCACTTATAAGTAAATCTCTGTCCTCTACTAAAACAGTAATTTTATCATTTTTACTTATGCTGAAGGAGTAGCTTTTATCATTAGGATTTAATACAAATAAAAATTTATTATTAATATGCCTGTCCCACAAAATATTGTCTGATAGTTTAATAGCTACTCCAATATCGGGATAATCTTTACCAAAAAAAGAATAATCCCAAGCCCGGCCTTTACTGTCGAGCGTAGTTACCTCTATACTATCAACAAATAAAGTTGCAGTTAAAGTTTCGGGTTTATAAAAGCTGATATTGCTTTGCTCAACTAGTTGAATTTGTTTTTCAGTAACCCATACAGTGCTTACCAGTGCAGCTTTAATTGTAACTGTATAGTTTGTAAGGTCTGGTAGTTTTAAAGCAGCATATGGAATAAAAACAGTAAGATTTTTATCGGTCTTAGCATTTTTTATTTCGGTGGCGGAGATGTGACTGATAATTTCGAAATCGTTTTTGGTGTTGCGAAATGCACTATACCCGTAACCTGGATTAACCGCTTCGTCTTTAAGGGAAATTCTTGTCTTAATATTATAAGCTGTGGTTTTTGTAATACTGTCAATGTAATCCTGATTGCCTAAGGGCGAAAAATTAAAACTGTAGCTTATATTTAAGCCCTGTACACCAAATGCAGTATCTGTTTTTTCTACGGTAACGGCAGTAATAATTTTCGGATTACTGGCTTGCGCTTTTATTCCAGCAGATTGCAGAACAGCCAGAATTAAAACAATATATTTTATAAAACTGTTCATTTTAACCATTTTTAAATATACCTGCTTTATTTTTAAATAATAAAAATAACCTGGCTCTTACTATTTTCTGCCTGCTATAAAAAGTGCAAGCAGACCAAGCGGCAATGGCATCCACCAGAAATCACTAAGCTCTGATAAATGACTTGAACTTTTGCCAATAAAATACATGGCGACTGCTGCTGCAATACATAGTACACCAAGCATAAAGAATAAACTTTTTTTACTCATAATAATTAGGTTTTCATAAATCTACTCAATTATATTTTCTTGTGCAATAGGTATGTATGGTTTAAAATCGAAAGCTTTACTTAAAAAGAAAAATCCCCAAAAACCGCCCTTATTGTGCTAATTGGTTTTTTATTGAAATTTCCAAGATTTTAAACAAACATTTTTAAAAAAAGATGGGGAAAAGTACGCAAAGGCAATACCCGTTTGCTTCTGCCAAATTATCCACCGAATTTGTCCACAGGTGTTAATATTTATAAGTTTGATTGTTCAGGCAATACAAATATTTTCGTTGACTTGTTATTTACATAACCCAACTTTTAAGCCTTTCTATATTATGTCAAAAAAATTAAAATCCACACAAGGACTAAAGTTCTCCCGACAGTTCACAAAAGACGACGTTAGTCCTTTTGATATGTTTGAGTACGATTACCGTACTTCAGTAATTAAAAATCCAACCGGTGAAGTTGTCTTTCAGATGGACAATGTGGAAGTTCCAAAACAATGGAGCCAGATTGCTACGGATATTTTGGCACAGAAGTATTTTAGAAAGGCTGGTGTTCCAAAAGAAGATGGAACAACAGGGCGGGAAACAACTGTTAAGCAGGTTGCACATCGTATGGCACATTGCTGGAGAGTGTGGGGCGAACGCTACAATTATTTTGCAACAGCAAACGATGCTCAAATATTTTATGATGAGTTGGTTTACTCAATTTTAAACCAGGCTTGCGTACCAAATAGTCCGCAGTGGTTTAATACAGGTTTGCACGAAGTGTATGGCATTACCGGTAAACCGCAGGGTCATTATTATGTAGATGCAAAAGATGGTAAGTTAAAGAAATCTGCAAATGCATACGAACGTCCTCAACCACACGCTTGTTTTATTTTAAGTGTTGATGATGATTTAGTAAACGAAGGCGGCATCATGGACCTTTGGGTACGTGAGGCAAGAATATTTAAATACGGAAGCGGTGTTGGTACCAACTTCAGCAGCATACGTGGCGAAGGCGAAAAATTAAGCGGCGGCGGAACATCAAGCGGCTTAATGAGTTTCTTAAAAATTGGCGACCGTGCAGCAGGTGCTATAAAAAGTGGTGGTACAACAAGAAGAGCAGCCAAAATGGTTTGCTTGGATTTAGACCATCCTGAAATTGAAAAATTCATTAACTGGAAAGTTGAAGAAGAAGATAAAGTTGCAGCTTTAATTGCAGCAGGTTACGCAAGCGATTACGAAGGCGAAGCTTACAGAACAGTTAGCGGACAAAACAGCAATAACTCTATCCGCATACCAAACGAATTTTTTAGCGTGTTAGACGAAGGCGGCGAATGGGAATTGAAAGGAAGAAGCGATGGCAGAGTGATGAAAAAAGTTGATGCTAAAAAATTATGGGAGCAGATTACTTACGCCGCATGGCGTTGTGCTGACCCTGGTACACAATACGATACTACTATTAATGAGTGGCATACTTGTCCGGAAGGTGGTCCAATCAGGGCATCAAATCCTTGCAGCGAGTACATGTTTTTAGATAACACAGCTTGTAACTTAGCCAGCGTAAACCTTCGCCAGTTTTTTGATGAAAGCAACAACACATTTAATGTAGCTGGTTTTGAACACACCTGTCGCCTTTGGAC
>JBBQPX010000019.1:0-15958 GCA_038216775.1 Chitinophagales bacterium | reverse complement strand
TGAAAACTGAAAGCGATAGCTATATGGGGCTTACGTTGCAACAGGCGCAAAAAATCTTCGACAGTAAATGCACACAGGCTTACATTACTTTTGTAAGCCTGAGCAAATTCATCTTCTTCGTTATTTTTTTTCAAGGTAAATTGGCCAAATACCTCACCTTTTTGTATAATCTCCTTTATTACCTCGCTCCCTTGGTCATCAATATAACCAAGTTTAATAAAGCCTTCTTTTGTAAAATAGAGTTTATTATGATTTTTGTGTGGAAAGTAAATGTATTCACCGCTTTCCGCTTCTAAAAAATTATGCACCAAGTCTAATTCTTCGTACTCTACATCAGTAATATGCTGAAAAATATCAAAACCCCTTATTAACAGTAAAGTTGAATCGCAGGAATTTTTTTCGGCCACAACTTTTATTTTTTTACAAATGTAAGCGAAGCAGAGTTTAAACAATACCTCAATCCGGTCGGTTTAGGTCCATCATTAAAAACATGGCCTAAATGTGCGCCGCATCTGCTGCAAAGTACCTCGTCACGTTGCATACCGTAACTATTATCTTTACCAACAATGATATCGCTCTTTTTTAATGGTTGCCAAAAACTCGGCCAGCCTGTGCCACTTTCAAATTTAGTTGCACTGCTAAATAACTCCTGCCCACATCCAATACAGTTGTAAATTCCTGTTTCATGGTTATCCCAATAAATGCCGGAAAATGCTCGTTCTGTTCCTTTTTGTCTGGTAACATTATATTGTTCGGCAGTAAGCTGTTTACGCCATTCGGCATCGGTTTTTGTTACCTCGTATTTTTTATTTTGAGAGGAGGCATTACATGCTGCAAGCGTTATCGCTAAAATTGCAATGATATTTTTCATGTTTTATTTTTTATAAGATACGATTTTTGAACTTTATCGGTTTCATATCTGTTTATCCTTTAACAAATAATTTCAATTAAGGTTTATACTTTAATTTTGACTTTTTAATTTTTTAAACATGAGCATACTTAGTCAAATTGCAGAATATCTCTACCTTAAAAAGAGGGATCCCAATGAACCACGCACCCAGTGGATGAAATATATGCATGGCATTAACAGGCTTTCTATTATGCTGTTTATACTCGCCATGATAATATTGGCCATTAAATTATTGAGGTAATTTTTTGAGATAAGTATAAATGCTTTCCGCAGCATTGGCGGAGGCATGGCCGCCCTTGCTTAATAGTGCTTTTAGCGCCGAGTAATCCTGTTTTAGCTGTTGTTGCTTTTCTTCATCTGTCAATAATAAATTTAATTCACTTTTCAGATTCTCTACCGTAAGCTCATGCTGTATTAATTCCTTTACCACCTCCTTATCCATTATCAGGTTTACCAAACCAATAAATTTTATTTTAATAAGGCGTTTTGCAATTTGGTACGAGATAGAACTTCCTTTATAGCATATAACTTCCGGTACGGCAAACAAGGCGGTTTCTAAAGTGGCGGTACCACTTGTTACCAGTGCTGCTTTTGATTGGGTGAGTAGTTCGTAAGTTTTATTTACAACCGATGATACATTTTTATAAGGCGAAAGTAAATCAGCATAAAAACTTTCATCAAGGCCTGGTGCTTTCGCTACTACAAATTGATAATCCGGAAAAAACTTTGCAACTTCCAGCATGATGGGAAGCTTTTTTAAAATTTCCTGTTGGCGACTACCGGGGAGAAGGGCGATAATGTGAGAATTGGTAATTGGTAATTGGGAATTGGGTGTTAAGCTCGCAGTCTCTACCAATTTCATCCTGCTCATGGCGGCAACAAATTCCTCCACTACTTCAACCAGCGGATGCCCAACATACTCCACTTCGTAATTCCATTTTTTATAAAAATCTTTTTCAAAAGGCAGTATAACAAGCATTTTATCAACGCAGGTTTTTATCAGCTTAACGCGGTTTTCCTTCCATGCCCAAACCTGCGGAGAAATGTAATAAATAACCGGAATGCGTTGTTCTTTAGCCCATTTTGCAATGCGCAAATTAAAGCCGGGATAATCAATAAGGATTAGTGTAGTAGGTTTATATTGCAGAATATCTGCCTTGCAAATTTTAATGTTGCTTAAAATGGTGCGCAGGTTTTTAATAACTTCAATAAACCCCATAAAAGCCAGCTCTTTGTAATGTTTTACAAGTTTGGCACCGGCAGCTTCCATTTTATCGCCACCCCAGCAGCGTATATCAGCTTCCGCATCTCTTTTTTTTAGTTCTTTTATAAGATTGCTGCCATGTAAATCTCCACTTGCTTCACCGGCAATAATATAATACTTCATGTGTTAAAAGTAAGCGTTAACTAACCAAAAGTCTTAATGCTCAATGCGGTAAGGCCATAAATCAGCGTTGCTACAAAAATACCTTTTGCTGTATGGTCAATACGTGCATTAATATAAATAGTAAATAATACGGCATTAGCCATTAAGGAAAGGCTTATTGCAGCAGTTAGCAGTTTGTGGCCCGGCTGCACAAAAATAAATTGTAGGGCCTCAAAATAATTCAGTGGCCCCAGCTTAGTGTATTTAAAAACAGCAAACCCAATAAAAGGGGCAATCATGCCGAGAATAAATCCAAAAATAAAATTGTCTTTCTTTAATATCATTTGAATAATTTCTTCTTTTCCAGTGTTTTTTTCAGGGCGTAGTTTGTAAGGTCAAACTGAACAGGTACCACGCTTATATAATTGTTGTTGAGCGCCCATACATCTGTGTCTTCAGCTTCATCGTAATTGATAAATTCACCAGTTAGCCAGTAATATTTTTTGCCATGCGGATCAAGGCGTTCATCAAATTCCTCTTTGTATTTGGCATATGCCTGCTTGCATATTTTAATACCCTTAATATGTTTTTTGGGTATTGATGGTATATTAACATTCAGCAGCAGATGCTTATCTAATTTATTAGCCAGTACACTTTTTATAATTTGAGTAGCATAATATTTTGCTCCGGAAAAATCTGCATCAAAACGATAATCCAAAAGCGAAAAGCCAATACTCGGAATACTTTCAATAGATGCCTCCATAGCCGCACTCATGGTGCCGCTGTAAATTACATTTATTGAGTGGTTGGCACCATGGTTAATGCCACTGATGCACAAATCTGGTTTGCGGTGCAGAATTTTATCAACCGCAAGCTTAACGCAATCAACTGGTGTGCCCGATGTTTGCCAGGCTTCAATCCCATCAAACATATCAACCTTATCCATTCGTAAAGGTGTACCAATTGTTATGGCGTGCCCCATACCACTTTGTGCTTTATCCGGTGCCACCACAACTACTTTACCCAATGGTTTTGCAGCTTCTATCAAATTTCTTATTCCCGGTGCCGTAATACCATCGTCGTTTGTAACTAGGATAATTGGTTCTTCTTTCTTCTTAGCCATAAATATTTATAAATCATTTTTTAAAACTTAGGAAACATTTCCCTTGCAATGCCCGCCGGGCGAAAAGGCCATGGGATCATGGCAACTATAATTAATAACGCTATACCAAAATAAATTAGCGTGCGTTTGTGTTTTTGAGCATCGGTATCTGCACGCTTAACCATGCTGCGGCCAACGTGTACCAGCAACCATGCAATAATCATCATTAAACCATGCTCCATTGCAAAAAAGCGTTCAGCGGGGTTTTTCATAACTTCGGCAGTATTGGTTTTTATAGCTTCAAACCACATGCCTGTAAAGTATAAGATAAGGCCAATCAATAATTGAATATCGCAGCTTATCATAAAAAAAAGATTCACCTTATTATCGCTGCTGCTGTATTTTCTTTTAGAGATAACAGCAAATAAAGATGATAATGCAGCCCATAGGCCCAAAATTAAAACTGCCCAACGTAAAACGCTATGAATTATTAAGGTTGTCATGATAATTATTTTGCTGCAAAAATAAGACATGTATGGTAAGCCTTGCTACATTTTTTAAACGGCAACCGGCTTTTACTATAAAGGGCTTAATTTAGTACACTCAAAACTAATTATATGCAGATTAACAAAATTTTACCGGTTGTTTTTATAGTGCTTATTTCCTTGGCAGCCAATGCCCAGAAAAAAAATGAAACAAAGCCTAAAGGCCCTGATTCATTAAAGAATATTTCTTTAGCTGGATTAAGTTTCAGAAGTGTTGGTCCGGCCATAACATCTGGTCGTATTGCTGATATTGCCGTTAATCCAAATAACCATAGCGAATATTACGTGGCAGCGGCCGCAGGTGGTGTTTGGAAAACTAAAAATGCGGGAATAACCTTCGATCCAATTTTTGACGGAGAAGGCTCTTATTCCATCGGTTGCCTTGCCATTGATCCGGTAAACTCAAATGTAATTTGGGTGGGCAGTGGCGAAAACAATAATCAACGTGTGGTTGCCTACGGCGATGGTATTTACAAATCGGAAGATGGTGGAAAGAGTTTTAAAAATATGGGATTAAAAAACTCCGAACATATTGGGCGTATTGCCATCGACCCAACCAATAATGATATTGTTTATGTGGCTGCTTACGGGCCACTTTGGAAGTCGGGCGGAGAGCGTGGTATTTATAAAACTACGGATGGCGGTAAAACATGGAAACAGGTTTTATCAGTAAGTGAAAACACTGGCTTTAATGAAGTGATGATTGACCCACGGTTTCCGAATATTGTGTACGCTGCAGCACATCAGCGCCAGCGCAAAGTATTTACCTATATCGGCGGCGGACCAGAATCTGCTTTGTACAAAAGCACTGATGGAGGCATCACCTGGAATAAAATGATGAAAGGAATTCCTGGTGGAGATTTGGGAAGAATCGGGCTAAATTATTCGCCTGTAAACCCTGATTATTTGTATGCTGTTGTGGAGGCAGGTGATGGTAAAGGCGGTATTTTTAAAAGCACCGACCGTGGTGCAAGTTGGGAGAAGCAAAGTGGTTATTCAACCAGCGGAAATTATTATCAAAAGATATTTTGTGACCCAAAGAATGTGGATAAAATATTTGTTATGAACACTTACATGGGTGTTAGTAAAGATGGCGGTAAAACAGTTGGTATTGTGGGTGAAAAAAGCAAGCATATTGATAACCATGTTATCTGGATCGATCCTTCAAATACTGATCACTACCTTGTTGGTTGCGATGGCGGTGTTTACGAAAGTTTTGATGCAGCAGAAAACTGGAATTTTAAAGCAAACCTGCCTGTAACACAGTTTTATAAAGCAGCTACCGATAATGCATATCCGTTTTACAGTATTCATGGAGGTACGCAGGATAACTTTAGTATTGGCGGCCCTGCCCGCACAACAAGTGCAAATGGTATTTTTAATTCTGATTGGTATTTTACAAGTATCGGTGATGGTTTTCAAAGCCAGGTAGATCAATCTAATCCTGATATTATTTATGCCGAAGCCCAATACGGTGCGTTGACCAGGTACGATAAAAAAAGTGGTGAATTTTTATTCATTCAGCCACAGGAGCAGGAAGGCGAAGCGGCTTTCAGATGGAACTGGGATGCGCCGCTGCTGATATCAAAGTACAACAACAAGCGTTTGTATTTTGGAGCAAATAAAATATTTAGAACTGATGATCAGGGAAATAGCTGGCAGCGGATAAGCGGCGATTTAAGCAGGCAGATTGATCGTAATAAGTTAGAAGTAATGGGTAAAGTTTGGAGCGTAGATGCGATTGCGAAAAACGGCTCAACGGATGTTTACGGGCAAACAACGGCTATTGCAGAATCGCAGTTCGATGAAAATACTTTGTACGTGGGTACAGATGATGGTCTTATTCAAATTACAAACGATGGTGGAAAAACCTGGACAAAAGTTGATAATATTCCCGGTGTACCGGAGCGGACTTATGTAAACCAGATTATTGCATCGCAGCACGATAGAAATACCGCATACGTAACTTTTAATCATCATCGCTATGGCGATTTTCATCCTTATGTTTACAAAACAACTGATGGGGGAAAAACATGGAAACCCATTCAGCATAATTTACCCGAAAGAGGTACTGCCTATACCATAGCCGAAGATTATGTTAATGGCAATCTGTTGTTTGTGGGTACTGAATTTGGTGTTTATTTTTCCGTTGATGGCGGACTGGAATGGATACCATTAAAGGCAGGTTTACCAACCATTGCAGTTAAAGACATCAACATACAAAAAAGGGAAAATGATTTGGTGCTGGCAACTTTTGGCAGAGGTTTTTATGTGCTGGATGATTATACAGCTCTTCGCAATTTTAAGAAAGAAGATCTTACAAATGCAGCAACCATTTATCCGGTTAAAGATGCGCTGATGTATATGGAGGCTTTGCCGCTGGGAGTGCGGGGCAAAGGGTTTCAAGGCGAAAGCTTTTTTACAACACCCAATCCAAAACCAGGTGCAGTGTTTACATACTATGTAAAAGATGATATTAAAACCATCAAAGAAAATAGACGTGAGGCAGAGAAAGAAAAAATAAAGAATAATCTTGCTCCTTACTATCCTTCTATTGATTCGCTAAGGTTGGAAGATGAGCAACCTGCGCCGCATTTATTATTTACTGTTACAGATGAAAATAATAATGTTGTGCGCCGCATAAAAGCTCCTGCTAAAAAAGGATTGCAACGTGTTGTGTGGGATTTTCGTTATGCACCATTTGGTCCTGTGGATTTAACACAGTTTGATGAGTCTTTTGTTTTTAGCGCACCCGAAATTGGTTACATGGCCTTGCCAGGAAATTATAAAGTATCGCTAAGTAAATTTGAAGATGGACTATACACAGAGTTGGTTGCTGCAAAGCCATTTAAAGCTGTTACATTAAACAACGCTACGCTGCCAGCAACAGATAAAAAGGCTTTGGAAGATTTTAGCAAGCAGGTGGCAGAATTAAGAAGAGTAAGTTCAGCCGCGGATGTGTATAGAAGTGAATTAGTAAACAAAATTAAATACATCAAGCAAGCAATAATTGTAACACCAAGTCTTCCGCTACAGACGTCAAAAACAATTGCAGATATAGAAAAACGCCTTATAGATGTAAACACAAAAATGAATGGAGATGCAACTTTGGCAAAAAGAGAGTTTGAAACGTCGCCATCTATTAACGGTCGCATCGGTAGTATAACCGGGGCTTTATGGGCATCTACTGCTGCACCAACAGGTACTTTCATAAATTCTTATAACGTGGCAGCTAAAGAATTTACAACGGTTTACAATGAGATAAAAGCTATTGATATAGCCATTAAAAATACAGAGGCATTACTTAATCAATATAAAGCGCCTTACACGCCCGGTCGTTTGCCGGAATGGATGGGGAATTAATAATATTGGCACAGACATCTTTTTAAACAAAGACATAAAAAATAAAAAATAATTTTGCTAAACTAAAAATATTAGTATATTTGTGCTAATCAAATTAGTGTAACATGTCTATAGCAGGTCAAAATCTCAAATACCTACGCAAATTGCGTGGCTGGACACAAGAGGAATTTGCAACCAAACTCGGAATTAAGCGTTCCTTAATTGGCGCTTACGAAGAGGAACGTGCCGATCCTCGGCTTGATGTTTTAGAAATTATTGCCGATATTTTTAAGCTGTCCTTGGACGAATTGTTGCTTAAAGACTTAAGTAACAATAATGACAATTACCTTTCTAAACGCCGGCAACAGAAAATGGTAACAGCCGACAGAAACGTAATTCACTTTGTACCTGTAAAGGCTGCCGCCGGATATTTAGCCAGTTATGCTGATACCGAGTTTATTGATGAATTAAACACTTTTACCTTGCCCATGCTGGCAGGCGGCAATTATCGAGCATTTGAAATTATTGGCGACAGCATGTTACCTACGCCAAGCGGCAGCATAATTGTGGGCGAAAAGGTTGAGGGAGCTGCTGATATAAAACAGAATCAGGCATATATAGTTGTAAGCCGTAATGAAGGTATTGTATATAAAAGAATAGAGAAAGACGGACGTACTAAAAATAAATTAACACTTGTAAGTGATAACCCTCAATACCAACCTTACCAAGTAAATGCAGATGATGTTATGGAACTGTGGCAGGCGCAAATGGTAATAAGTAAGGTTAGCAACCAGCAACGCTGGGATGTTGATTCTTTAGCAAGCATGGTAAATAACCTGCAGAGTCAGGTTAGCAATATGAAAAAGAAAATGAACTGATGTAATCAAGGGAGTTTTTTCTGCTTCGGGTTTTTTCTGTTTTTCGATGGAATTCGTACAATGCGCTAAAAAAGTCTGCGCTACCTGTGCTATCAGCGGGCATGTAAACTATTGTCTAATGCAATATTTTGTGTTCTTTGCGCCTTAGTGGAAAAAAATAAGAAATCTTTTAAAGAAAATAAGCAACGGCAATGAATGCTAAAGAATTATTAATATTAAATTTTGAGGAAGTACGCCGCCGTAGTATCAAGGTTTGGAAGGGTATTTCAAATGAGGATTTATTTTGGCGCCCTGATCCTTCTGCCATGAGTTGCTTTGAAATGGTGCGGCATGTGTTGGAATCGGAAAATATATATCATCACATTATAGTAAATGGCGGAGAGCTGGGTGGTTTTGAAAGTCCTTTGAGTGGAAATCCATACAATTCCATTGAAGATGAATTAAAGAATGCACAACCCTACCGGGAAAAGTTTCTGAAAATGATACACGCTTTTTCTTTAGAAGAACTGGAAGAAATGTATATAACCCGTGAGGAAGTAAAGCAGAAGCGTAAACTGGCAGATTATTTATTACGCATTGCCTATCATGAAGGTGTGCATACGGGGCAACTGTTAGATTATTTACGAACACTAAAAGCACCAAGGGCTGTAATTTGGGATTAGATCTTTAGCCTGGGCTGAAGAATACAAATCAGAAGAAAATGGGTATAACTTCCGAATAAATATGTGTTATTAAAATATAACTTGCGCACATTCAGATACATCGATTAATAATTAAAAAACACAGTTATGATTAAGCTTCAGATCATTGGCAATCTTGGAAAAGATTGCATCGTAAAGGAAATCAATGGCAAACACGTTATCAACTTTAGCGTGGCACATTCAGAGCGTTTTAAAGATGCACAAGGCAACCAAAAAGAGAGAACAACATGGGTTGAGTGCGCTTATTGGTCGGACAAGACAGCTATTGCACCTTATTTAACAAAAGGTACAACCGTGTATGCGGAAGGCACACCAGAGGCTGACGCCTACACCAACAAGGACGGACAGGCTGCATCGACCCTGCGTATGCGGGTTCAGAATGTTCAGTTATTAGGCAGTAATAGAGATAGCCAAGGTTCAAACGCAGGGCAAAGCTCTAACTCGGGCAATGTAACTAATGCGGGTTCTGCACCTGCACCAGTTGTAAGAAACGAGCCAACCTACATTGCACCTACCTCAGCACCAGTTGATGATTTGCCGTTTTAATTTATTTTTATGTTGATTTTATAAAGCTCCATTTAGGGGCTTTTTTTGTGGGGATACTTTTTTAACTTGTGCAAAATGCCTTGCATGAAAAATAAGTTTCTATCGCTTTGTTCTCTTTTTCTTCTTCTATCTTTTGGCCTGTTAGCCCAAAAAACATTTACACAATATGTAGACCCATTCATAGGTACAGGAGGTCACGGTCATACATATCCCGGTGCAGTATTACCGCATGGTATGGTTCAGTTAAGTCCCGATACAAGACTTGATGGTTGGGATGGTTGCAGTGGTTATCATTATTCCGACGATTTTATTTATGGCTTTACGCATACACATCTTAGCGGCACGGGGGTTAGTGATTATGGTGATATTTTGTTGATGCCCATGAGTGGTGAACCATCAGCAGAAAATAAAATTTATGGTTCAAAATTTTCTCACAAAAATGAAAAAGCATCACCCGGTTATTATTCCGTAAAACTGGATGATGCTAATATACTGGCAGAGCTTACCACAACAATAAGAGTTGGGTTTCATAAATACCATTTTTCTGGGGCAGAAAAAAATTTCGTTATACTCGACTTAAAACATCGGGATGAAGTAATTGAATCATCCTTAAAAATTATTAACGATCATACCATTAGTGGATTAAGGCGCAGTAAAGCCTGGGCTGATAACCAGTATGTTTATTTCGTGATTGAATTCTCCAGGCCCTTTGCCGGTAGCGGTATCTGGCAAAATGATACATTGTTATTAAACAGTGTATCAAATATTACAAACTCAAAAAACCTAAAAGCCTTTTTTAAATTTGATGGGGAGGAAGTTATGGCGAAAGTTGCACTGTCTGCTGTAAGCGAAGATGGAGCCTTACGAAATTTAAATACAGAATTGCCTGGTTGGGATTTTGAAAAAGTAAAAATGGAAGCTGAAGAAAAATGGAATGTTGAATTGAGTAAGATACAAGTGGAAAGTAAAGATGATACAAAGCTTCGTATATTCTACACTGCACTATATCACACTGCCATAGTACCTAATATTAATGAGGATGTAGATGGGCAGTATCGTGGCCGTGATGATAAAATTCATACCGTAAACGGCTTTACTAACTATTCTGTTTTTTCTCTTTGGGATACCTACCGTGCTGCACATCCTTTGTACACCATCATTGATAAAAAAAGAACACTTGATTATATTAATACCTTTTTGGTGCAATACCAGCAAGGTGGCCGTCTGCCTGTTTGGGAGCTTAGCAGTTGCGAAACCGATTGTATGATTGGCTACCACAGCGTACCGGTTATTGTAGATGCATACATGAAAGGCATAAATAATTTTGATACAAAGCTGGCACTGGAAGCGATGAAAAAATCCGCCACCTGGAATCATTTAGGATTACCTGCATTAATGGATCATGGACTTTTAGAAATGGATGATGAACACGAAAGTGTGAGTAAAACACTGGAATATGCATACGATGATTGGTGCATTGCGCAGTTTGCTAAAAAGCAGGGTAGTATTGCAGATTATGAAAACTATATAAAAAGAGCACAGTCGTATAAAAATATGTTAGACCCACAAACAGGATTTATGCGGCCCCGCAAAAATGGTGGCTGGGTTTCACCGTTCGACCCTCGGGAAGTAAATAATAATTTTACAGAAGCTAACAGCTGGCAATATTCTTTTTATACACCGCAAGATGTAAATGGTTATATAAGCATGATTGGCGGCAAAAAAAAGATGGAGCAAAAACTGGATCAATTATTTACTGAAAGCTCTAAAACAACAGGCCGTAACCAGAGTGACATTACTGGTTTAATTGGCCAGTATGCACACGGAAACGAGCCAAGTCACCATATTGCCTACCTGTATAATTTTACCGGTGCAGCGTATAAAACACAGGCAATGGTGCATCGTATTATGAACGATATGTACCACGATAAACCCGACGGATTAGAGGGTAATGAAGACTGTGGGCAGATGAGTGCGTGGTTTGTGCTAAGTGCCTTAGGATTTTATCCTGTAACACCGGGTACTACAGATTACATTATTGGCACTCCGCAGTTTTCATCTGCAACTATTCATTTAGAAAACGGAAAGACATTTACCATAAAAGCAAGTAATATTAACAATAGCAATTTTTATATTCAGTCTGCAACTTTAAATGGTAAACCGTTCGCCAAATCTTACATCTCTTATTTTGATATTGCCCAGGGAGGCGATATAGAATTTGTAATGGGTGCAAAACCATCTGCGTTTGGTACTGTCGATTTCCCTGCAACTTCAATTGATGACAATAAAATTGTTTTAAGCCCGGTTATAGATGGGGGAGCTATTTCATTTACAGGAGTAAAAACCGTTAAGATAAATGCTGCACAAAAAGGGTTGCATTTTTATTATACAACAGATGGCAGCGAACCAACTAAAGCCTCAAACAAATATGTGCTGCCATTTAGCATAAACAAATCCACAACAGTAAAAGCCATAGCAATAAATGCTGATGGAGCAACTAGTTTTGTGACAACTGCTGTGTACAAAAAGGCACCACACAACTGGACGATTAAACTCAATACCAATTATGAACAACAATACGATGGCAACGGAGCCAATGGCTTGATTGATGATATACGCGGCAGCGCCGACTGGCGCAAAGGTAACTGGCAGGGCTATCAAAAAACAGATTTGGATGTTGTAATTGACTTACAAAAATCGAAATCTGTTTCAAAAGTTACCGTAGAGTTTTTACAGGATAGCAGGGCATGGATTGTGATGCCAAAAGAAATATTGATAGAAGTATCCAACGATAAGATAAATTTTACGCAAGTTTATTCCGGTAAAAACTTTTTGCCATTGGAAGATGAAACTGTTCAGGTGAAAAATGTGGAAGCTGCCTTTAAGCCCACTACAGCCCGGTATGTAAGAATACAAGCAATGCAATATGGCAAATTGCCATCCTGGCACTTAGGTGCCGGCGGCGATACACATATTTTTGCTGATGAGATAAATGTAGAGTAGTATTAAAAATTTAATTCGATGAAACCTTTTACGGTCGCTTCTTTTTTAAATCGGAAAATTGAACAGCATTTAACGAACAATCATTTTATCTGTTTTCTTTCAGTTTTTGTATTTGATTTCGTGCATTATTATTTTCCGGGTTTAGTTTTAATGACTGCTCATAATTTTTTATAGAGCGTTCGGCATCACCTAATTCAGCATAAGTTTCTCCAAGGCTATCAAAAGCATTTGCACTCGCAGGGTATAGGTAAACATTCAAGTTAAATATTTCTACAGCATCTTTTATTCTGCCTTGTTTAATAAGTTTGTAACCCCAACCATTCACTTCATTTTCGTTTAGGTTAAAACCGGCATTGTTTTTTTTTATTTTTTCAAATGAAGTAATTGCATTTTTATATCCTGATTTTTCTAATTCAGTTCTTAGTAATTTAATGGAAGATGATAGACCGAAGCCATTGGATTCTTTCATGTCAGGGTAATAGAAGCCAGCTATTTCATCAATAAATGCATCTGGAGAACCGCCTAATAAATTTGTAAGAACAATTATAGAAAGATTATCGTTAGGATAAACAAATACGGCAGACCTTCCACCACCTACTGGCGCCGCAGCGGGATGCTCTTCTCTTGCCACAATAGGCCAGCCAGCGGCATAGCCATTTAGTAAACTGTTAAAGCCCGCAATTTTACCATTGTTTAACTTTGCAGGAGTCCAAAGGGCTGTCAAGGTATTTTTGCTTTTAAAAAATTGATTGTTTTGCAAAGCAATAACCCAATTAGCCATTTCTGTGGCGGTAGAACTCATGCCAGCGGCTGTTTGCAAGGGATAATCAAAAGAGAAAAACATATTATTAAGTTTCCCTTTTCTGTATTGATAACCAGCCGCCGAATGCATAATTACTGCTTTCGTAGCGCCAAAACCTGCTCTTATTGTATTAGGCATACCGGCTTTTAACAATTGCTCTTTTGTAATAAATTCTGTAAAAGGCATACCACTTAGTGTATCAATAATGCGGCCGAGTAGCAAGTAATTTGTTTGATTGTAACTGAATTTTTCACCTGGCTTAAAAGCCATTGGCAGCACCTGTACTTTTTTCCACGATTCTTCCAGGCCATTAGGCGATATTATGGTTGCTTCGTCTTCATCAACTATATCTGGCAGTCCTGAAATATGAGATAGTAATTGCTGTATGGTAACTGTGCGCCAGCTATCTGGTAAGTTATTAAGATAAGAAGAAACAGGTGCCGATAAATTTATTTTGCCTGATTCCACAAGTTGCATTATTGCAATACCAGTAAAAGCTTTTGTTATTGAGTTAATAGTAAACAGCGTACGGCTATCTACAGCAACTGAATCCTGCATATTTGCTAATCCATAATTCCCGGTTTTTATAATTTCACCATTTTTAACAATTGCTAGTTGCAAGCCAGGAATTCTTCGTTTTTGCATTTGCTGCTTTATAAAAATATCAATACTGTCAGATTGTGCATAGGTAACTTGAACAAGTAATATCCCGAAGAGAAACAAAACAATAATTCTTATTTTAAAAATCATATTTTTTTATTTTTTCTTAATACGGATGTGGTTGTAGAAAAGTTACAGCAGAATGGAGAAACTAATTTTTATTATTGTTATAGCTTCTATTATACTTCATGTTGTAATTCAAAGCGATGGATGCTAAGTTAGGAGGTAGACCTATTGTAGTATTGGTAAATTTTTACGTGCTGCAAATAAGATTTGGTGAACAGATATTTAAGTTTTGCACAGTTCCTGTTAGCAGTAGTTTTATTGTCCACTACTATAATTCTATTGTCTTTTTGCTTTGAACAAAGTGACAAACTCGTTTATTAATAATGATGATAATGCACCAATAGCAAAAATTGAAATAAACTGAATGGCTCGAATATTCTCGTTGCCTGTTAGTCTTGTAAAATTTACTATTGTCAGCATAAGTAATACTGCAATAATTATTCTGCGTTTCTTTTCCATATTGCTATTTTAATGAGTTGATTTGTGAACGTCAATTCCTTTTTTTGATTTTTTAAAAGCCATATAAAACTGAAAACCTGCTAAAAAAAGATAAGTCAAGGGTAATGCCTTTTTTCCTAAGTGAAAAAAGTCTAATGCTACAATTATCGATAAAATTCCTTCAATGATAAAGAAGATACCGTCAACCCAAGGTGCTTTTTTCTCAATAATTGGATGTAATAATGCAATTGTCAAAAAAATAATGCCTGCAAATAAGAATAGTAAATATGAGTCGTGTCCACTCTCATATTTTTCATAAGAATGAAGTAGAATAACAATACCTGCTCCAATATGTGCAAATCTTTTTCTCTTATCTCTATTTTTGAATAGTCTTTGTAATGTCATCGTTGTCAAATTATAAAGGTCTGTCAAAAATTGCCACTAACGGGAGTTTGTGAAAAAACTCTCATTGTTACTCAAATATACACACTATGTTAATACACACAATATCAGCATAAGTTTTGCTTGTTAGCATGCATGAATTACATAACAGGAAGCAGCCGTCTTCAAACTTACTTTGCCACTTTAGATGACCAGGTAGCAATAGACAATTCCGTAAGGCTTATGGATGCGTTTGTAGATAAACTGGAACTGGCAAAACTGGGTTTCACAAACACGATACATAAGAGCGAAGGCCGACCGCCTTATGAGGCTGCTGTTTTATTAAAACTTTACTTGTATGGTTATCTCAATAAAATACGCAGCAGCCGTAAATTAGAACGGGAGTGTATTCGTAATATAGAATTACAGTGGCTGCTAAAGCAATTGCAACCCAACTATCATACCATTGCCGATTTCAGAAAGTTGCACAGTAAAGTCCTTCAAAACATGTTCAGGCTGTATGTACATTTTTTAAGCGATGCGGGTCTGCTAGGTAAAAGCACCATTGCCGTAGATGGCAGCAAGTTTAAAGCAGTCAACAGCAAAAAGAATAATTATAATCAAAATAAAATAGACAAGCACCGAAAGTTTATAGAAGAAAAAACGAGCCGATACCTGCAGCAGTTAGATGAGCTTGATGCACAGGAGAACAAAGATTCCGATGAACTTCAAATAAAAAAAGACAAAATAGCAGAAGGTTTAAAAAAACTAAAAGAGCGCACTATAAAGTATGATGACATACAACAAAAGTTAGATGCCACTACCGACCGGCAAGTAAGCACCACCGACCCCGACAGCCGCAGCATACTCGTTGTTAAAAGCATAGTGGAAGTAGCTTACAATGTACAAAACGCTGTAGATGCCAAACATAATCTGATTGTGCATACCCAGGCCACTAACAACAATGATGGCAAGGCTTACAACTGGCAGCCACACATGCTAAACAAAATCTTGAGCTAAAAACCGATGATGCGTTAATGGTATTGGCCGATAAAGGTTATCACACCGGTGCAGAGTTGCAAGGTTGCCAGCAGCAAAATATGATAACGCATGTAGCCTATAAAGAACAACCATCAGTAAAACATATAGCGCATGAATTTTTAGCAGAAAGCTTTATGTACGATAAACCAACAGACAGCTACACCTGCCCAGCTGGCG
>JBBQPX010000018.1:0-16034 GCA_038216775.1 Chitinophagales bacterium | reverse complement strand
AACCCGCGGTAGTTTTACTATGGCTGTTAACGCTCCGCATTATGTGTTAATGGTTTTGGATAAGGTAGATCCTGTTTATGTAACGGAAGCAAGAAATGCCTTTAACAGGTACAACCGCGAAAATTACTATGGACAAACTATCAATATTAATTCAGATACTTTAGATGCACAAAGAAACCTGTTAGTTATTACGTCATTCCCAGATGCTGCAACAGCACTGCAATACTATACTAAAATAAAAAGAGATGCAGCTTCGGAAATATCGTGGTTGCCGGCAAACAAGTATTCTTTTTTAATTATTACTGATGCAAATCTGCAATTGCTAAAAGAAAATAAAGATTTAACAGGATATAAAACCCTGTTAAATACGCAGTTTCCAAACAGGTTTTAACATCAACAGGTGATACAAATTAAATTCTTTCTATAGTTTTACGTACTTAAAAATCTTTAATACCTAAAACTATCAAACTTATTATACATGAAGCGTTCAGTTAAAATTTTATGGACATTATTTATTGGCGGTTTTTTACTGCTGTTATTAATGTTTACACTGGCTAATTTTGGGGTATTTGGCAAAATGCCTTCCGTGGCAGAATTAGAAAATCCAGAAGCTGACCTTGCCAGCGAAATATACTCAAGTGATGGCGTTTTGATGGGAAAATATTATGCTGAAAACAGAAGCGAAGTAAAATACAATGAAATTTCTCCAAATGTTATTAATGCACTGGTTGCTACTGAAGATGAACGTTTTTACGACCACTCCGGTATTGATGGAAAGGCTATAGCACGGGCGGTTTTTTCAGCTGGCACACAGGGCGGTGGCAGTACCCTTACCCAACAAGTTGCAAAAATGATGCTTAACCAGGGAAGAGGAAATATTGTTAGACGTGTTTTAGATAAGATGAAAGAATGGATTGTGGCCGTTAAGCTGGAACGAAATTTTACCAAAGAAGAAATTATTGCCCTTTACTTAAACCGGGCTCCATGGGGTAATTTGTATGGTATAAGAAACGCATCCCGTACCTATTTTCAAAAAGAACCTAAAGATTTAAAAATTGAGGAGGCTGCAGTTTTAATTGGCATGCTAAAAGGATTTATATTCAATCCTATTGGCTACCCAAAGGCTTCTATGGATAGAAGAAACACGGTTATAAACCAAATGGCGGAATGCCAGCAGCATTTTTTAACTGAAGCAGAAGCTGCTAAATTGAAGGCCAAACCACTTATAACCAATTATAAAAAAATTGATGAAAATCTTGGTGTTGCGCCTTATTTCCGTGGCATGCTAGCAGAAAAACTTAAAGATTGGTGTAAAAAACATGAAAATCCTAAAACGGGCGAACCCTATAATATATACAGAGATGGCTTAAAAATTTATACCACTATCGATTCCAGAATGCAGCAATATGCAGAAGAAGCAGTAGTTGAACACATGCCGGTTATTCAAAAAAAGCTTGACTGGATTATGAAAAACAATGGCGCCAGAATATGGAAAGGGCATGAAAAAGTTGTGGAAGCTGCATTTAAGTTCACCGACAGGTGGAAGAGCATGACTGAGGACGGTATACCTGAAGAAGAAATAAAAAAGACATTTTACAAGCCAGTAAAAATGAGGGTGTTTGCCTGGAATGCCAAGAGAGAAAAGGATACGATTATGACGCCTTTTGATTCCATAAAATACCATAAGCAGATTTTACAAACCAACTTTGCAGCTATGGATCCGCATACAGGTGAAGTTAAATGTTGGGTAGGCGGTATTGACTATAAGTGGTTTAAATACGATCACGTTACGCAGTTGAGGCAGGTAGGCTCAACTATTAAACCATATTTGTACACCTTAGCTGTTGATGAAGCTGGTTATACACCTGAAACGGTTATTCCCGGTGGTTCTTTAACACTTGGAGGTAAGACGATTACTGGTGGGGCAGGCACAGTGGCATATTGTCTTGCACATTCAAAGAACGTAGCAGCCTGGCGTTTAATCGGGCAGATTGGGGTAAAAAGATTTATTGAGTTTTTAAGGAGTTGTAATATAGATGCGAAGTTAGAACCTTACTACTCTATTGGGCTTGGTGCGGCGGAAATACCACTGATTCAGATGTTACAGGGATATACGATGTTCCCCAATAAAGGATTAAATGCAGAAGCCATTTTTATGACGAGGATTGAAGATAAAAGTGGAAATATGCTGCAGGAATTTAACTCAACTGCTAAACAGGTTATTAGCGAAACTGATGCTTACACTATGGTTAAACTTATGCAGGGTGTTATACAATTTGGTACAGCTAAAACCTTAAACAGGTATAAAATACCGGTAGAAAAAGCAGGTAAAACAGGAACAACTAATAATAATGCTGATGGTTGGTTTATTGGTTACACACCAGAATTACTTGCCGGCACCTGGGTAGGTTGCGATGATCCGTTTATACGTATTTATGCTAACAATGCAGGTGGAGCCGAAATGTCGGCACCGAAATGGGGCATTTTTATGAGCAAGGTTTATGCTGATAAAAAAATTGGTTATGGAAAGATTGAAAAATTTGAAAAACCCATTGAGTTATCGAATGATCCTATTTATGCTGATGTAAATATGGATAGGTTTTTTCATGAAGGCGATAGCACGGCCGTTGATGAAGGTAATGGCGACGCTAATGACTTTTTCAATACTCCGGAACCTCCCGATAATGGACCTGTAGAAAAAATTGATATAGAAAGCGAAATACCAAAATCGGTACTCACTGATACCGGAAAGTCGAAAAAACCTGAAACAAAAAAAGGTACAACGTCGCCAGCAATTAAACCAGAAGAAAAGAAACCGGCAGCAAAGCCGAAAGCGAATGATTATTAAAGATTTATCTTAATACATTTTAAAAAAGGAGCTGTCTCTTACATTAAAGAGGCAGCTCCTTTTTATTTTAATTATTTAGGTAACAATTACTTTTATCTAGGTAATACAGTTTTCATTTATATAATAGTGTTGCGTTTAAGCCTCAATGCACAATATTATTAAGTTATGCCGCCCTAGGCGACTTTGAAATTGGAACGCTGATTTTCATAATGATTATGATAAGTTATGATCTATCTGTGAAAATCTTATTTATCATAAAAATCTGCGTTCCTATTAAGCTTGGCAAGTACTTAACCTAATGACATTGCGTGTTGCGGCTTTTATTCAGCTTTACAATTAATGCTTATGCCAAAATATCGCTCGAAAGGAACTATCCCAAAACGCAAATATTAATTAAAACCGATGTGAAATACTACATAGGCTAATATTGTTTTTATACTGAAAAAGTCGGCACAGGTCGGCATACTTGTCCCGAAGTATTTCAGGAATGCAATTTAAAATTTACTAATAGACGTTCCCGAAAAATCGAGACTGGTTGGTATATTTTATTAATTAAGATGGTAAAAGCTGTTTCTTCATCTGCCGACAGGCATAAAATTGACTTTCCGATATATAGGTAATTTTTAGACCTTACTATGTATGCTCAAAATCCATTTATAAAGATAAAGCCCCCTGCAAATGCAGAGGGCTTTGATTTATAGAAAAATTGTTGTTATTAATAATTGCTCAAAGTCATTTCAACTCTTCTGTTTTTAGCACGGCCTGCAGCAGTATTATTATCTGCAACTGGCTTTGTTTCGCCATAACCTGTAGAAGCAAGGCGAGCTTCATCAATACCTTTGCTAACCAGATAAGCTTTAACTGAAGCAGCTCTTTGGTCAGATAAAGTTTGATTGTACTCATCTTTACCTTGAGAATCAGTATGACCATCAATTTGTACTTTGTAAGAAGGATTATCGTTCAATATACTAACTACATCATTCAATTTAGGGAAAGATTTAGCTAATAATTTAGAACTTGCGGTTGCAAAGAAAACATTTTTTGCAGCTAAGTTTACACGTTTAATCAGCTCTTCGCTTATAACCGGACAACCATAATTTGATGCAGGTCCTTTTTCGTTTTTACACTTATCTTCTTCATCATTAACACCATCACCATCAGTATCAGGTATTGGACAACCTTGATAACGGGCAATACCGGGAACAGTAGGGCATTTATCCATTTCATCATTGATACCATCTTTATCGGTATCTGGTATAGGGCAACCCTGGTAACGTGCAAAACCCGGTACATCAGGACATTTATCTTCAGCATCAGTAATACCATCGCCATCTCTGTCAGGGCAACCCTGTAAAGCAGCAACACCTGGAACATCCGGGCATTTATCATCCACGTCTAAAACGCCATCGCCATCCCTGTCTTTAGGAGGTTCAACTACAGGAATTACAACCTCTTTTACCGGTTCTGGCTTTTTAGTTAAATTAGCCGCAATACCTAAACTGTGATACAAATGATATGAGGCATTTTCTGTAATAGGCACACGATATTGTGAATTCCAAATAAGAAATACCTCGTTAACAATTTTAATTTGTGCACCAACACCAAATGGCATAAATGCGCCGTAATAACCGCCGTATTTAGATGCACCAACCCCGGCCGTTAGGAATGGGTTTATATAATAGTTATCTGATAATAATTTCAGATTTACGGTAGCAGCACCCTCCAGTAATAATTCAGTATTATTACTCACTGGCTTTCCTGCAACAGAATATCTGGGAAAAGAACCTGATAAAGTTCCAACAAAGTCAAGATTGTTGTTTAAACCCTGTAGGTAGCTTAGTGCAATTCCCGAATACATATTACTGGCCTTGTGCCATTCTTTAGACCTGATTACAGTTGGCAGGCCAGCTGTTCGAAGATCCTGGGCTGTTTTAAAATCATTTAAAATAAAATGAATTCCCAGGGAAGGTCGTTTTTTATACTCCGCCTGTGCAAAAGATGTAGCAAAAAGGCCTAAGGCTGCAATCGCTAATAAGATTTTCTTCATAAATGTTAATTTTCAAACTAGCTGCAAAAGTAGCTGCTTAACTTCATATCGTGAAATATTTTACAAATAAAAATTACACTAATTATTACATACCAAAATAGTTAAAAATAATATCATTATACAGCATTTTACCTACTGTGGAATGAGTTTTTTATCAACCAGTTCAACTTTAACCCTTGTTAACCCATTGGATACGTAACCAAGTCTTTGCGCCGCTGCCTTAGATAAATCAACAATTCTTTTCATTTTAGGATGAATACGATCGTTTATTTTAACTATGGCGGATTTTCCGTTTCGTAAATTTGTTACTTTAATCCAGGTGCCTAATGGTAAAACATTGCATGCACAGGTAAGTTTTTTCTGATTAAAAATTTCGCCATTAGCGGTGCGCCTGCCATTGAACTTATTGGAATAGAAACTAGCTTGCCCGTAAAATACACGAGTTATTTTTTTGGGTTTTATTTTATTGGCAGGCTTACTTTTTTGCGCTGCTGCAGGCAAAGGAAAAGTAAAAAATACAGCAATAAGAACGGCATAAAAAATGCGTAATGATAATCTGTATTTGTCAATGATTAATTTCAAAGGCATAATTTAAAGATAAATAATTTTGCTGTTAGCCATGCATTACTTTTTAGCAAAGTATTTTTCCATAAGCACTTTATCTTCACCATACACATCATCATAAAATTTTACAACGCCGTTTTTACCTTCGCAGGTAAAGTAACGTATGTAAAGCGGTATGTGATTTTTTACATCAATTCTGTGATTTTGCTTTTTTGCAATCCAGCTTTTAATGGAGTCAGTTGTGTATCTCAAAGAGTCTTTGCGCTTGCTTAAAATACTATCGTTATCAGCAATATAATAGGCCAGTTTTTCCCACTCCTGCACACGTACGCAACCATGGCTTAATGCTCGTGAAGCATTTTTAAAAAGATAACGTTGATTTGTATCATGTAGATAAACAGCATAAGGATTATTGAAATTAAATTTAATTACACCAAGTGAATTATTATCGCCGCTGCCCTGTACCACTCTGTAAGGAATTCCCTTTGAATATCTACTCCAGTTTACGCTACCCGGGTTAATTACTTCGCCCTTACCATTCACCAGCTTCAAGCCAAGCCTTGAAATATAATTAGGATTATTTTTTAATTTAGGTAAATATTGTTTTACAATAATACTCGTTGGAACTGTCCAGGTTGGATAGGTAATAATATCAGAGATTTCTGAAGTTAGCAACGGTGTTCTTGTTTCAGGTTTACCTGTAATTACTTTCGATTCCAACACAACCGTATCATCATTTATTAAAACCAAATAGTAAGCAGGAATATTTACCCAAATATATTTCTCTGGCATTTTTGCTGGCAGTTGTTTATATCTGTCTAAAGTAATCGCAATTCTTTTAAATTTTTCTACATCATTGCTGTTGAGGGCACTCACTAAACTTTTGCCATATACCCCGTCTGCCTTCAACCCAAATTGACCTTGATATTTTTTTATTGCTTTGCTCAAATCTGCAGAGTCGGGCAAAGTTTTGCCAATCGTAATGCAATTGCTTTCCTGTAATCTCTTTTGCAATAATTTAATAAAGTAAAGGGAGTCCTTTTCGTCACCTCGCTTAAAAGGATAAGTTACATGCGTAAATGCTCTTCTGTCCATACTGTCAACAAAACGCTTAATTCCCTTTTTTAGTTCCCAATAATTTTTATGTTTAGGTTGAAGTGAGTTAAGAAGCGTCGTAAACTTTTTGTTTTCCTTTAATTCGTTGAGTGTTGCAATAAAAAATTTATCTATTAGCGAAGTGTCTTTATTTAAACATAAACTGTCGGGCTGTAATCTACCCTGTTTCAAGTCTTTTATGATATGCATAAATCCATCTGTAAACAAAATTTCGGCTTTCGTCCAGAATGTGGCATTCAGGCGGGTAAGCGAATCAGCATCCAGACTATCTTTCAAAAATTTCAGGCTTTTAAAATGATAGTCCTCTGGAAATAATCCCTCTTCTTCTGCATGAGCAATAAAATTAAATAGCGAATCTGTAAGGTTGTTCCATTTTCCACTACTGCTCCACACGGGAGCATAATCGTTCTTGGTATAAAATCCGTTTACAGTATTCTTAAAATCAAGTTGGGTGCTATCGTCAATTTTTCCTGCATTGGCTAATGCATATTTTAATGCATCCTCAATATTACTTGCTACTTTATTATCCATGGCATCGGGTGGAGTAACAGCATCATTTTCTTTCTGTTTATTATTACACGACAAAGTGAATAAGAAAAAAAATAAACATAAGGAGCACAGGTATGATATTTTGTTCTGTTTCATAATAAGGGTTAAAAAAATTGTAACTTTCAAACATTAATAAAAAAGAAACAATTAGCAGTTGAATGCCAGCCTCAAGATAATAAAACGTTTACAATTGCGACTCAAATGTACGATGGTTTTAATGTTATTTATACACATGGCCACCGCACAAGATAGCGTGTTAAATAAATACGGCTTGCTTGTAATTAACAGCAAAAAGGAGTTGGTGGTTAGTTTCCAACAAAATAAGGCAAAATACATGGTTAATTTAGGTAAAACTATACCATTACTGATATTTGACCTTAGGTATGCAACTGTGAATAACTTTACCGGCAAAAAATTATATCCATCGATAAATACAACATACTTACGCAAAATTGTTGCTGATTCTCTGGCTTTAGTTCAAACTGAATTAAATAAGCAAGGTTTAGGCTTAAAAATTTTTGATACCTACAGGCCTTACAGCATAACCGAAAAACTTTGGGATATGGTTAAAGATGAGCGTTATGCAGCCAACCCAAAAAACGGAAGCGGACACAACAGAGGAATTGCTATTGATTTAACCATTATTAACTTAAGCAATAAACAGGAACTGGATATGGGTACCGGGTTCGATAATTTCAGCGATAGCGCACACCATGGCTTTTCCAACCTTCCGGAATCTGTTTTGCAAAACAGGTTGCTTTTAAAAAATATTATGGAGAAACATGGATTTAAAGCATTGGATACAGAATGGTGGCATTATCATTTACCTGCTGCCGCAAAATTTGAATTACTTGATATTGATTTTAAAAAATTGAAAAAAATAAATACAAAAAAATATGCTAAAAGAAACTTTAATTGAGCTTTTTGACAGAGACCTGCAAAAACTAAAAACCGAGATTAATTTATACAAAGATGAGAACAACCTATGGATTGTTAAAGCAGGTATTAGTAACAGTGCCGGAAACCTTTGCCTGCACCTGATTGGCAATCTTAATCACTTTATTGGCGCTGCATTAGGACAAAGCGGTTATGTAAGGCACAGAGATGATGAGTTTGCCTTAAAAAATATACTTCGGGATGATTTGTTGCTTAATATTGACAATTGCATTCTCGTTTTAAACGCAACTTTCTCTAAATTAACTGAAGCTGATTTGGAAAAAGATTTTCCTTTAGAAAAACATGGTACTGTAGTTACTACTGTGCATATGTTACTACATTTATTTGGGCATTTAAGCTACCATCTTGGGCAAATTAATTATCACAGACGTTTGCTTGATTAGGAAACTATTCGTTTAATTTTTTGCTCCAGCATCATTAAATCTGCCAGAACAAAAGCTGTAACTGCCTCTAACACTACTGGCACACGTAGCGCTATACATAAATCGTGGCGGCCTTTTACAGAAAAATTTTCAACTGTAACCGATTCTACATTTAAGGTTTGCTGTTCAATTGGTGTAGATGATGTTGGCTTAATGGCAATGCGAAAAACAAGTTCGTTGCTATTTGTAATACCGCCCACAATGCCACCCGCATGATTGGTAAATGTTCTACCCGTTTTATCTTCTATTGAATCGTTATGTTCGCTTCCAAACATTTTAGCTGCTGCAAAACCGGTTCCAAATTCCACGCCCCTTACCGCAGGTATTGCGAAAACAGCGTGGCTTATCAATGATTCAACCGAATCAAAAAATGGCTCTCCTAATCCAACATGCAGGCCAGTTACTTTACATTCAACAATGCCGCCAATGCTATCTTTAGCGTCAATAGCTTTTTGCAAACCCTTTTCCAAATCGGCTTCCCCTCCTATTTCTAAAATAGATGAATTAATGTTGATACCTGTCAGTATTTTTTTTGCAACTACGCCGGCAGCAACCAAACACACTGTAAGCCTACCGCTGAAATGCCCACTGCCTCTAAAATCTTCATTACCGCCATATTTTGCGGAGGCAACAAAATCTGCGTGGCCTGGTCTTGGTACTGCACGAAGCTTTTCATAGTCTGCACTTCTTGTATTTTTATTTTCGAATAAAATGGTAATAGGCGCTCCAGTTGTTTTACCATTAAACAAACCATTTTTAATTTGGGGAATATCATCTTCTTTTCTTGGTGTGGTTCCTTTTGCTCCCGGCTTTCTTCGTTCAATATCAACTGAAAAATCTTCAACTGATAAAGGCAAACCAGCCGGGCAACCATCAATAGTTAACCCTACGCAATCGCCATGCGATTCACCAAAAATATGGACTCTAAAAATGCGACCAAATGAATTCAAAGTAGATGTGTTTTATTTGTTTATTGTAAAGTTACTATTGCATTTAGTTTTTTCAAATCGTCATAAAAATCAGGATAAGATTTATTTACTGCTTCGGCATGTTCAATTATTGTTTCGCCGTCTGCTTTTAACGAAGCCACTGCACAAGCCATGGCAATGCGATGGTCGTGCCTTGAATGTACTTCGGCACCCATAACTCCGCCGCCACCTTCAATCATCATTAAATCGTCCTGCAGTTTTATTGAAATTCCCATTTTTGAAAATTCTTCTTGTAATGTGAGAGCACGATTACTTTCTTTATGCTCCAGTCTGCTTACACCTTCAATTACTGAATTGCCTTTGCAATAAGCGGCCAGTGCAACTAATGGCGGAAATAAATCCGGGCAATCTGTTGCATTAAAATGGAAGGGTTTGCCCCCATCCCCTAAAGGGGAGTTTATTGAAATTTGTTTTTCTTCGATAGAGATATTTGTTCCGCAATCCATAAGCGCTTTTAAGATGGCTTTATCCGCTTGTGTAGAAAAAACATCCAGTCCTTTTATAATTGCCGGACCGGAAATAGCAGCAGCTACCAATAAAAAAGATGCGCCGCTCCAATCGCCTTCCACCGTATATAGCAGTGGCTTAAAAATTTCACTTCTTGGCATTATTGTAAACCGCTCATAATTATTGTTCTCTACATTATACCCAAACTGCTTCATCATTTGCAATGTAAGGTCAATGTATGGTTTGCTCTTTAAATTAATTACGCTGATAGTTACAGGCTTTGTAGCGGCTTTTGCAAACGCAATCAGTAATCCCGTTAAAAACTGCGAACTTAAAGAACCATCAATAGTAATATCAGCAGGCTGTAAAGGTCCTTTAATTTTTATAGGTAGATAACCATTATTTGACTGAATTGATATTCCAAGCTTTGGAAATATTTCATCAAAAAAGTGCATGGGACGTTTTAATAAACTTCCTCTGCCGTCAATCGTTATTTCTGATGATGATAGTGCAACGATTGGCGTAAACATTCTGATACCGAGTCCGCTTTCTCCGCAGTTAAAAGCGCCCCTATCCCCTGAAGGGGGATTTTGAGCGTCTTTAAAGTTTGAGCTCTTTATTGTAATGCTGCCATCAGCGTTTTGCAAAATTTGTGCACCGGCCTTTTGAATAATATCCAGCGCAGCTAAATCATCATTGCTTTTACCGGGGTTTTGTAACAAAACATCTTCATTTGCAAGCAAAGCCAAAGCACAAGCCCTTTGCATGCTGCTTTTAGATGCAGGCGCCAATATTGTTCCAGATATTTTTGAAGGCTGAATTATTGCAATCACTATAAGATATCTTTAAAATTATTTTCGAGGTCGGTTAAACTAATAAATTTTATTTCGGCGTTGCCGATGCTTTTTAACAGGATAAAATTTACGCCATCCGCTTTTCGTTTTTTATCCATTTTTAAAATTTCAAAAACCTTTGCATGGTCAGTCTCAACATCAACAGGTAAATGGTATTGCGTTAGCACCTTTACAATTCGTGCTGCATCACTAAAATGAAAGGAATTTAATTTTTCTGATAAATTACATGCTGCAACCATACCAATACTCACGGCATGTCCGTGTGGAATACCGTGCAGGTTTTCAATAGCATGACCAATAGTGTGACCGAAGTTCAAAAGCTTTCTGTCGCCTTTTTCAAATTCATCGTGAACTACAACATCCATTTTTATCTCTACATTCTTTTCAATTAAATCAGCAATTAAAGTTTTATCAGCTTGGTAATCATGTAAAGAATATTTCTCCAGAATAGAAAAAAATACAGCATCTTTAATGCAGGCGTGTTTTATCACTTCGGCAAAGCCATTAATCCATTCTTTAACAGGTAGTGTTTGCAAGAAGCTGTAATCATAAAAAATAAACTCTGGCTGCCGTATAGTGCCAACCATGTTTTTATAAACACCTACATCAATTCCATTTTTTCCGCCAATAGCCGCATCTACCATAGCTAAAATAGATGTGGGAACCAATCCGAATTTTAAACCCCGCATATAAATGGCAGCAACATAACCTGTGATATCAGTTACTACGCCTCCACCAACGCCAACTAAAAAAGCATCCTTATGTGCACCGATTTCAATTAAATTCTGAATTATAAAATCAACCGTTGTTTGATTTTTAAATTCTTCGCCAGCCGAAAACCTGATGATGGGAAAAGCATCAAGTTTTTCGGCATGTTCCCGATATACATTTTCATCGGTTATAATTACAATGTTTGCATCTTTAGCCAGTTCCTTCAAAGCAGAGAAATCGGCATCGAAATAACAGGTTACCGTTTTTTCGGAAAATATATATTCAGATTTATTCATGTTATTTACGGCTCAAGAAATTTACGAGTTCATTACTTTATTCTGATGTTGAATACTTTCCAAATGCACAGCATCAAAATACTTGGTTATAAAATCTTTAGATAAACTAAGTTTTTCACCTTTTAAAAAGGCCCTTTCCAATATTTCATTCCAGCGGTTAGTTTGCAGAATGGTGATGTCATTGTCTCTTTTGTACTGTCCAATTTTATCAGACAATTTCATACGCTGCCCCAACAACGCCAACAATTCATCATCAACCTGGTTAATCTGCTCACGTAACGTTGTAAGTGCAGTGATAAACTCCTGTTCATTTGTAGTTTCATGCCTCCAAACCAAATCATTAAGCATTTCTAAAAGTCTTTCCGGCGTAACCTGCTGCTTGGCATCGCTCCAAGCATTGTCGGGGTCAATGTGACTTTCGAGCATCAGGCCATCAAAATCTAAATCAATACTTTTTTGAGATACAGATTGCAGCATAGTTCTGTTACCACAAATGTGCGAAGGGTCACAAATCAACATCATGTCAGGGTAGCGCCTTTTCATTTCAATGGGCAAATGCCACATCGGCGCATTTCTAAATTCTGTATTTCCGTAAGAAGAAAAACCACGATGAATTAAACCCACCTGATTTACGCCAACTTTTTGCAGGCGTTCAATAGCACCACTCCACAATTCAAGATCGGGATGAACAGGATTTTTTACAAGCACCGGCACATCAACACCACGCAAGGCATCTGCAACTTCCTGCACACTGAAAGGATTAACCGTGGTTCGTGCACCAACCCAAAGCATATCTACACCAAACTTTAATGCATCCTCAACATGCTTTGCTGTTGCAACTTCCACAGTTGTTGGCAAGCCTGTTATTTTTTTTGCCTGCGTAAGCCATGGCAATGCAATAATTCCATTTCCTTCAAACAAACCGGGTTTGGTACGGGGTTTCCAAATACCCGCACGCAACATATCTACTTTACCTGTTGCGGCAAGGCGTGTTGCTGTTTCAATCATCTGTTCCTCAGTTTCCGCACTGCATGGCCCACTTATTATAAGCGGACGTTTACTCCACTTTTCCTGCATTAATTCTTTCATAGTTTTCACTTGTGTTTCCATGTAAAATTAGTTTTTATCCGTTGCTTTAGTTTTCTTTTTCTTATAACCAGTCTTTCCAGTCTTCAATTTCCATCTCAAATTTTATTTCTTTTTTACCGTGCATTCCAACTTCATTCCAGCCCTGCATTCTGTAAAATTTTTCAGCCCGGCTTTTGGGAGCAGTACCTAACCATATTTTTTCTTTGGTTTGAACAAAGTACCAATCCATCATTATCTGGTGGAGTTTTTTACCAATTCCCTGCGCTTCAAAATCAGGATGTACAAAAAGTGCCCACACATTATTTTCAACCAGATCAACAATGGCAAAGCCTGCAATTCGTCCTTCTCTTTCGCAAACCCAGCCGTTACCTCTGTTGTTCATGTATTCTTCCACATCGCTATCAGGCACTAATGCAGGGTCGCTCAACTGGTTTTCCTTTACTGCATTCCGCACAATCTGAATTTGCGAAATGTCTTTTATTTCTGCTTCCCGGTATATCATTTTTTTTAATTTTAATGCTTTTTTAATTTCCCCTTGGGGAATTTGGGGGGCTTTATTTTAAAATCCGTTTAATCTTATTGGCGTTTTCAATCAACTCAATTAAATAGCTCACATTTTCTTTTTCCAAACTCGCTTTAAATTTTCTTAGTTGAGATATGTGTTCATTTAAAACATCTAATACATTCTCTTTGTTCTGCATAAAAATGGGCGCCCACATGGCAGCATTGCTTTTTGCCAAACGCACCGTACTTTCAAAACCACCACCGGCCATTTCAAATATAGCATCTTCTTCTTTTTCTTTTTCTAAAACTGTATTGGCCAAAGCAAAAGATGTTATGTGCGATATATGGCTGATGTAAGCAGCGTGTATATCGTGGTTTTCTGCATTCATATAAATGATGTGCGTGCCTAAGGCCCGATATAATTTTTCTGCGGTACTCACAGCTGTTTCACTGCTTTTCTCTTTCTCACAAATAACGCATGCCCGTCCGGCAAATGCACCTTTTACAGCAGCTTCGGGTCCGCTGAATTCTGTACCCCACATAGGATGCGAAGCAACGAACTGCCTGCGCACAGGATGATTTTTTACTGCATCGCAAAGCGCAAATTTTGTAGAACCAGCATCTATCACAATCTGCTTATCAGTTATTAAATCCATCACCTGCAATACAACATTTACTGTTGCATCAACCGGAATGGCGATATAAATGATGTCAGCTTTTTTAACAGCTTCTTCTAACGGAAGCGCCTCATCAATAATATTAAGCTCCAAAGCTTTTGCAAGGCTGTCATCTTTTCGGCTAACGCCGATAACTTTTTTCGCAATGCCAAGCTCCTTTAAACCCAACGCCATGGAACCTCCTATTAAACCAACACCAACAACTGTAATAGTCATAATCTTAATTGTTTATTCTTCTTATCGCTTCTTCAATATTTTCTTCTTTACTACATAAACTTACCCGAACATATTTTTCACCGGCATTGCCGAAAATACCACCAGGTGTTATAAACACATTAAAGCCATATAAAACTTTGTCGCTTAGTTCGTAGCCATCTTTTACATCCGCTGGTACTGCTGCCCATACAAACAAACCAACCTGCGTATTTGAATAATGGCAATTCAATAAGTCGAGCAATTGAAAAACTTTTGCACGTCGTGATTTGTAAACTGCATTCACGTCATCAAACCAGTTCTTCTCAAGCGACAGCGCCTTAGCTGCTGCTAATTGCAAAGGCAAGAACATGCCGCTATCCATATTGCTTTTAAAGCGCAGCACATCATCAATAAATTGTTTAGCTCCACAAAGTACGCCAATACGCCATCCTGCCATATTATGCGATTTGCTCAAGGAGTTTAATTCTATCACGCAATCCTTTGCTCCATCAACACTAAGCAAACTCAAGGGTTTATTGTTTAAAATAAAGCTGTAAGGATTATCGTGTACTAACAAAATATTATGCTTTTTTGCAAACGTAACTAACTGACTGAATAACTCCTCCGTTGCCAATTGCCCCGTAGGCATGTGCGGATAATTTACAAACATCAGTTTCACTTTGCTTAAATCGCTTCTTTCCAGAGATGCAAAATCAGGCGCCCAATTATTTTGGGCTGTTAAATCATAAGCAATACAATTTGCGCCAGCAATAGTTGCGGCAGCTTTGTAAGTTGGATAACCGGGATTAGGAATTAATACTTCATCGCCACTATCCAAATAAGTCATACAGATATGCATAATACCTTCTTTACTTCCTATCAGCGGTAATATTTCAGTATCTGGATTTAGCGAAACCTGATACCATTTTTGGTACCAGTCTGCAACAGCTTTACGCAAAACCGGACTGCCTTTATAACTTTGGTAGGCATGTGTGTTTGACTTAGATGATTCCTCAAATAAAATTTTTATTACGTCTGGATGTGGTGGCAAATCCGGGCTGCCAATGCCCAGGTTTATAATATTTTTGCCTTGTTTATTTAATTCGTCTATCTCTCTCAATTTTTGAGAAAAATAATATTCACCTATGCCATCCAGTCGTTTTGCCGTTTGCATACTATTGTATTTTTCCATTTTTATAAATACCTAAAACAGTTAGCTCCTCTGTTACGCTTTTTAGTTTCTCTTCCACTTTATTAAATTGTTCCATTGTATCAAACTCCATATCAGCATGAAAAGAATAAATGAAATGACTGCCCGGTATGGGCATAGATTGCAGTTTAGAAAGATTTATTCCTTCATCAGCAATTAACGTTAAAACCTTTGCCAGGCTGCCCTTTTTGTTGTTGGTAACAAAATTTACAGATGCTTTATCCGGATTAACTGTTTCAGTAATTGCATCTTTATGCTTTAAAATTAAAAAGCGGGTAAAATTATTTTTTAAGGTATGAATGTTTGGAGCAATAATTTCCAAATTATAAATATCGGCTGCAAGTTTACCAGCAATAGCCGCTGCATGTTTGTTTTTGTATTGTTGAATATGTTTTGCACTTAAGGCAGTGTCTTCCGTTTCCACAAGCTTCCAGTTGTACTTATTTAAAAAACCGAGACATTGCTGAATAGCCATGTAGTGTGAATGTACTTCTTTAATATCTTCGAGTTTTACGCCGGGGGTTACCATTAAATGTTGTTTAATGTGCAGGTAAACTTC
>JBBQPX010000017.1:0-16244 GCA_038216775.1 Chitinophagales bacterium | reverse complement strand
AAAAGGAGATTCGGACAGAATTTATCAAATATTAGTAAACCTGGTAAGCAATGCTTTTAAGTTTACAAATAAAGGCTTCGTTTCAATTATTGTAGCCCGGGTTGCTGAAAACGAAAAAGATTTTACGCTTTTATTTAAGGTGGCTGATACAGGTGTTGGCATACCTGCCGCAAAGCAGGATATTATTTTTGAACGTTTTCAGCAAATTTCAAATGCTGAAGAAAATCTTCAAGAAGGAACAGGACTTGGGCTGGCTATTGTAAAAGATCTGTCGATATTGCTGGGAGGTTTTATTACAGTAAAAAGTACAACAGGAGAGGGTTCTGTTTTTAACGTTACGCTGCCATTTCCCAAAAGCGATAAAGAAGAATATATTTTTGCAGATACTAAAATAAACGACAAAGCCGACGTAATATTTAAAGGAGCTAACGTACTGGTGGCAGAAGATAACCATGTAAACCAGCTTTTAATAAGCCGTTTTTTAAAGCAGTATGATATTAACCCTGTAATAGCCGAAAATGGAAAAGAAGCGCTGGAACTTTTAAAAGTAAAAATATTTGATTTGTTATTACTGGATGTACAAATGCCCGTTCTCGATGGTTACAAAACCAGTACGGCAATTCGGCAAGCCGGAAATACGATACCAATTATTGCTATGACGGCTTATGTAATGGAAGCTGAAAAAGAAAAGTGTAAAGCTGCAGGCATGAATGGTTATTTAGCTAAACCACTTGACGAAGCTGAATTAAAAAAAGTACTTGTAAAATATCTGGAAAAATTTATTGTAAAACAGGAAATACAGCCAGCATCCTTGTCAAATGATTTTTTATTACAGCTCGCCGGTGGTGACCGGCAAATGGCTGAAGTTATTTTAAACTCGGTAAAAAAGCAGATTCCGGTTGATGTTGAAAAGTTGAATTTTGCTATTAAGAGTAAAGATATAAATGCTTTGCCTGGCATTTGCCACAATATAATAAGCAGCATTTCGCCATTAGGACATGATAGTGTGGCGATGAAACAAATTGGAAACTTACAAAGAATGCTTTCTGAAAATAAAGATGAAAACTACTTACTTAGTAAAGCAAGCGCATTAACCAGCGAGCTTGAAAAAGTGTATGATATGCTAACCACTATAAAACAAGTTTAAAATTAAAAATTCTATACTATATATTATTTTATGGATTGCTGGGTGCATTGTTGGCACCTCAATATTTTTATTATGGAACAATGCGGAGAAACCCCAAAAAATTATTATTTTTAATAATTTAAATGATGTTGTAAAACGTGATAATATATCGCAGGATATTGTAAATGAACTTTTACTTTCTGCCAATGAGTTGAATATTTACGGACAAAGCTCATTAATTGAATACAATACAAATAAAGAGAGCCAGGTAGAAGGCTTGTTATTTGAACAAATAAAAGAAAACCCCAAAAAGGCATATCAAGATATACTGAAAAATAAAATTAATAAGATTAAAGAAAAACAGGCAGTCTCTTCAGATTTTAATATTTTGCCGGTACCAAAATAAATTTATGAAACCAGCTATTTTTATTTTAAGCGCAGCCGTACTTCTGGCTTCCTGCATTGGTAATAAAAAAATAGCCACTGCAAAAAATAAAGTAAAAGTTTTTGCAGAGCAAATACTTAAAGAAAAAAAGGAAATAACTGCTTTAAATAATCAAGCCGATACAAAACTGCAGCTAAACAAAATTGACAGTAATATTCTGCGCCGTATTGGCACCAGGCTTGCCAGAGAAACTGCGAAGCTAGATAGTGGACAAGTGCAGACAGATGAATTGAACGAAATTTTAAAAGATAAAAAAAGTACCCGAAAAAATTACAGGAAAATTATACTGCCATTGTTGGACTCTCTTCAAAAGCAGAATAATCAATATGCACAACGTTTAGGCATTTATTTAATGATACAGGATGGGTTGAGTGTGGCCGATTTTAACCTGTTTGATTTAGCAGCTTTTTTTGGCCCCGGCAAATACCAGATACCTGAAGATAAAATTGATATTGCTGCCTTATCGCTTAGCCCGCTGTTAGATTCATTACAAAACTTTTCTAACAAATACAGCCAATACCCCCGCACAGCAACACTCATTATTTTAGGATTTGCAGATGGAATAGGTGTAACAGAAGGATCCGAATTATACTACACCCTATTAGACGAATTGAGAAAGCCAAATGCTGAAAAAGAAGTTTTAAACCAAAAACTCTCCGAGTTAAGAGCTAAGGAACTTATAAAGCAAATGACAGTACTCTACCTTAAAAATGCACCCGACTTTAAAGAAGCAGATAAATTAAAAATTGAATACATTGGCCAAGGTAAAGGCGAAGCTATGCCTATGAAAAGTATTAACGATTATGCAGACGATGATGCACGTAGAAGAATAGTACTGTGCTATTGGGTAGTGCTGCCAAACTAGCGCTCACTGGCAAACTCGTAATTTCATTTTAGCATTTTAACCCATAAATAAAATGCTTTATCGAAAAAAATAAAAACAGGTTTTCTTTAATGCTACTTTTACGCCATAAAGGTGGAAGTAGTGATCTTTTTGAAATAATTTAGGCGTTTTATTATTTTAAGATGAGACTCTGAAAAGAAACTTCAAGAAAATTTCTCTTGTCGCTTTAAATTTTCAATATCATTTGTTTACCTCTGCTTCCGCTTTTATTTAATACTCCTCTTAGTAAAATGTGCCCAAGCCATTTTAAAAATATATCAGCATGACCACAGTTAATATCCAAAGAGATGGAAATATATACCCTCCTTTGCAACAGGGTAACCTTATTGTACAACTACTCAATGGAAATATAAAGCTTGGTAAATACCAACGAGAATTCTACCTGAACGAACTCGATACCTACATTATTGAGCCAGATAATGCGATTGAACTAAAAAATGAGTTGTTGAAACTTATAAATATAGAAATGCCAGAACTGTTTAGCAGGCATTATGTGGTTCATTTTATTTGCCCCCCAATAATTGCAGCAAAAGTAAAATGGAATTTGGGGTAGTTTCGTTAAGAAAAATCTGAATTAAACTGCACCTTACAAGGTTTTAACTGTCATTAAAGCCGGCTTATCGAAATTTTTTATTAGCCTTTTAATAAATTACTTTATTTGTATTGAGGTGAGGTTAATACCAGATTTTTCAATGAGTTGTAACTTAATGTTACACTCATTGTTAATCTGGGAATTAGCTTTCGATTGCTCCCGCTTTAGCTTCCAATCCAAAATAATCCCTCCATTGCTTTTCACACTTTCTCCTAAAGCTTCTTTCTAAACGGGTATTTGTTGGTTTTTTGCCATTTTGGCTGTTTTATTGTTTTAGCATAGTATTTGAAAACCATAATGGAATATATTTGCGTCAATTAATACTATATTATGAATTTTGGAAAAGAATTTGAAAAATACGCTGTAAAACATAAAGGTATCAACAGCAATACCCTCGACAGTTATCTTAAGCACAGCATTCCAAATGCAGTTGCTCAAATCCCCACTTCGGGCGGCGGGGCTATCACCAACCTTACTCCAAATATTATTGAAGAAAGGCCAATGAACGTAGCCGTAATGGATGTTTACAGCCGTTTAATGATGGACAGAATTATTTTTCTGGGTTATCCTATCAACGATGAAGTAGCAAATATTGTTACTGCACAATTACTGTTTTTAGAAAGTACTGACCGCACAAGAGACATTCAGATGTATATTAACTGCCCTGGTGGTGGTGTGTATGCAGGTTTGGGCATGTACGATACTATGCAGTTTATTACACCGGATATAGCAACAATCTGCACCGGAATGGCAGCCAGCATGGGCGCAGTTTTAATGTGCGCAGGTGCAAAAGGTAAACGTACCGCACTTAAACACAGCCGTATTATGATGCACCAGCCAAGCGCCGGAGCAGGTGGCCAGGCAAGTGATATTGAAATTACTGTTAACGAGGTTATCAAAGTAAAAAAGGAATTATATGAGATAATTGCTTTTCACTCCGATCAGTCGGTAGAAAAAGTGGCGGAAGACTGTAACCGTGATAAATGGCTTACATCAACAGAGGCTAAAGAATATGGCCTTATAGATGAAGTATTGTTTATGAATAAAAGAAAACAAAAGAACGAACAGAAATAAAAATATCTATTAATTATGAATTTATATAAAGACAATAATACCCGTTTTGAGGATGAAGAAAAGCCAGAAGGTACACCGGAAAACCCGATGGAAAAAATGATGAGCAGCTGGCAGTTTGATAAAAAATTTATTGAACAGCGCAAAGTTTTTTTATGGGGCGCAGTTGACGACAAAACTGCAAAGGATATAACTAATCGCCTAATGTACCTGGAAGCAATTGACCCTGGTAAAGAAATTACTTTTTACATAAGCAGCCCTGGTGGTATGGTTACCAGCGGTATGGTTATTTACGATACCATGCAAATGATTAGCTCACCCGTAAGTACTGTGTGTATGGGTATGGCAGCAAGCATGGGCAGTATTTTACTAAGTGGCGGCGCAAAAGGTAAACGCTATATTTTTCCTAACGGAGAAGTTATGATACACCAGCCAAGTGGTGGCGGACAAGGTACCAGTGCAGATTTGGAAATAATGGCGGGCCAGATGAAGAAAACAAAATTAATGGGTGCCGAAATTTTAGCAAAAAACTGCGGACAAACCGTTGAAAAAATACTTAAGGATTTTGACCGTGATTATTGGATGGATGCAAATGAGTCAGTCGCTTATGGTATAGTAGATGCCGTTTTGACGAAAATTTAAATAAATTAAGACTTAAATTATATATTAAAGCCTCTTTTTGAGGCTTTTTTAATCAGGATAATTTAGATGCAACGTTATAAGCTAACAATTGGTCTTAATTATTAAATCGCAGGCTTTTTAGTACCTTTGTAGATTATTTTAAACAGCGAATCAGGAGGCTGACAAAAACTTATGGCTAAACAACAAACTTTACATTGTTCTTTTTGCGGTCGCAACCGCGATGAGGTTAAAATACTTATTGCAGGGCAAGATGGCCATATTTGCGAAAACTGTGTGGAACATGCAGAAGAAATTATTGAGCAAGAGCTCGGAAGCACCAAAGACAGCAAGCAAGCTGCTACACCATCCCATAAGCTAACGGTTAAAAAACCTATCGAAATAAAAAAATTCCTCGACGAATATGTTATAGGACAGGATGATGCAAAAAAGATTTTAGCCGTTGCGGTTTACAATCACTACAAAAGACTTAATCAAAAGATTGATAATGATGTGGAGATTGAAAAAAGTAACATTATAATGGTAGGCGAAACTGGTACAGGTAAAACATTATTGGCAAAATCAATTGCCCGTATGTTGAATGTGCCTTTTGCTATTGTGGATGCAACAGTTTTTACCGAAGCTGGTTATGTAGGAGAAGATGTGGAAAGTATGCTTAGCCGTTTATTGCAGGCTTGTAATTACGATGTAGCTGCGGCAGAAAAAGGTATTGTATTTATTGATGAAATTGATAAAATTGCCCGCAAAAGCGATAACCCGTCTATTACAAGAGATGTTAGTGGCGAAGGTGTGCAGCAGGGGTTATTAAAATTGCTTGAAGGCACAGAAGTGTTGGTGCCGCCACAAGGCGGCCGTAAACATCCCGAGCAAAAACTAATAAAAGTTAACACACAAAACATTCTGTTTATATGCGGTGGCGCTTTTGATGGTGTAGATAAAATTATTGCCCGCCGTGTTAATACCAACGCCATTGGTTTTAATGTAAATAAAGAATTGCAGGAGTATCAGCAGGATAATCTGCTGCATTTTGTAAATGCTGTTGATTTAAAACATTTTGGGTTGATACCTGAACTGCTCGGGCGTTTACCAGTAGTTACTTATCTAAATCCGTTAGATGCAGAAACACTACGCAGTATTTTAACCGAGCCAAAAAATGCTTTAATAAAGCAGTTTACACGCCTGTTTGATATTGAAGGAATAGTTTTAAAATTTGAACCTGCAGTTTTTGACTTTATGGTTGAAAAAGCGCTGGAATATAAGCTTGGAGCCCGCGGCCTGCGTAGCATCTGCGAAAGCATACTTACTGATGCCATGTATGAATTACCTTCTCAAAAAGTAAAGGAATTTGAAGTTACGCTTGATTATGCTCAACGTAAATTTGGCAGCAGCAAATTGAGTATGTTGAAGGTGGCGTAATTAATGGATAATTTTATAATGAATAAATGGTAATGAATGCACTTTAAAAGTGCATTCATTTGTTTTTTCAAGATATCCTATTTCAAAACACTTCTCCCCAAATTTCAAACAACCCAATATCATATTAGGTGGTTGAACTATTTCATTTTATTTTTACGCCTTGTAACAAAACAGCGATCTTAAATTTCAAAATATTAAATTATACATAGCACATGGTAGATGTAATTCTGGGTATGCAATGGGGCGATGAAGGTAAGGGTAAAATTGTAGATTATTTTGCTAAAAATTACGATGTGATAGCCCGCTTTCAAGGTGGCCCAAATGCAGGGCATACCTTGTATGTAGATGGAAAAAAAATAGTACTGCACCAGATACCTAGCGGTATTTTTCATGAAGATAAAACAAACCTGATAGGCAATGGCGTTGTGCTCGATGCTATAACACTTAGAAAAGAATGTGACAGTGTAGCAGCTATGGGCGTTGACTATAAAAAGAACTTATACATTAGTGAAAGGGCGCATCTTATTTTACCTACGCACAGGGCGCTTGATAAAGCAAGTGAGTTATCCAAAGGGAACGATAAAATAGGCAGTACCTTAAAAGGTATTGGTC
Source organism: Chitinophagales bacterium (assembly GCA_038216775.1). Classification (GTDB taxonomy): domain Bacteria; phylum Bacteroidota; class Bacteroidia; order Chitinophagales; family Chitinophagaceae; genus Ferruginibacter. The sequence goes on along the minus strand of JBBQPX010000017.1, from coordinate 9,439 downwards.
CTGCATACATGGATAAAACAGGTCGCAATGGTTTGCGTGTTGGAAATTTATTAGATAAAAGTTTTACTACCGACTATATAAAACTGCGCATGAAACACCAGCGTTTGCTGGATAATTTTAATTTTCAGGAAGATATTAATACATGGGAAGAGGAATTTTTTGAAGCCATGGAGTTTTTGCGTGAGTTTAAAATTGTAAATGGCGAATACTTTATAAACGAAAAAATACAGAAGGGACAAAAAGTTCTGGCAGAAGGCGCACAGGGAAGTATGCTTGATGTTGATTTTGGAACATTTCCGTTTGTAACAAGCAGCAATACTATTTCGGCTGGGGTGTGTACTGGTTTAGGTATTGCTCCGCAAAAAATTAAAGAAGTGTTTGGCATTTCAAAAGCATATTGTACAAGGGTAGGAAGTGGTCCATTTCCTACAGAACTGCATGATGAGACAGGTGAGGAGCTTCGTAAAATTGGGAATGAATTTGGAAGCACTACAGGTCGCCCACGCCGTTGTGGATGGATTGATTTGGTGGCATTGCAGTTTGCCTGCATGATTAACGGCGTTACGCAAATTATCATGACAAAGGCTGATATTCTTGATAGCCTTCACGAATTGAAAGTTTGTACCGGTTATAAGATTAACGGAAAGGATGTTAACCACATACCATTTCAAATGAATAAGATTGATATTGAACCGGTTTATAAAGCTTTTGCCGGCTGGAAAACGGATATTACCGGAATTACAGATTTTGAGGCCATGCCGGCCGAAATGAAAAATTATATTAATTACCTGAATGAGTTTCTGGGAGTACCTGTAAAGTACATCAGTAACGGACCGGGACGTGACCAATTAGTAGTTGCATAAAAAAAATAAAAAAAAGTAGCTTTTTATTTGGCTATGTAAAACAGTTTTGGAAATTTTACAGTATCAACCCACATTGAATTATGACGTTAATAACTGACAACACAAAAACGAAAGCAGTTTCATTGAACTTTGGAGCTGTTATTAAGGCTGCAAAAAAATCGGCTAAACCAAAAGATGATGACGATGATGATGATTTAGACGACGATGATGATGCGCCAAAGAAAAAATCTGCACCTAAGAAAAAAGGCGGAGACGATGATGATGATGATGATGTTGAAACCGATGATGATTGGGAAAAATCGGAAGAAGACGATGATTGGGATCCAGATTTTGATGAATTCGACGTGCCAAAATCTACCGGTAAAAAAGCTCCTGCTAAAAAAGGAGCCAAAGCAAAGGACGATGATGACGATTTTAAGGTAGATGAAGAGTTCAACGATTTAGGCTTGGATGATGATGAAGGTTTTGATGATGACGATGACGATTTTTAAATTGCCTGCCGAACTGGCAAGGGCTGTATTCGGTAACAAGGAAAAATAAACTGGTGAAAAAATTTATTAATTTTCCTGTTAACGACTTTAATATTTTTAAAATACAAATGTTGAATTGGGCTAACCGGTTCAACATTTTTTGTTTGCTGGATAACAGTCACCACCATTTTAACAAGCCCGCATTTGAATGCCTGCTTGCTGCAGGTAGTAAAGCAAATATTGAAATGCAGGCTGGTAATGCATTTGAAAGTCTTCGTGTTTTTTATAACGATAATAAAAACGAGTGGCTGTTTGGCCATTTCGGCTACGATTTAAAAAGCGAAACAGAGCATTTATCGTCTACTAATATTGATCACATCGGGTTTAGTGATTTGCATTTTTTTATTCCTGAAATAGTATTGGAGCTAAACGAAAAGGAAGTAAGCATATATTGTGATGATGATGCATCAGTAATTTTTGACCAAATTTGTAGCTGCAAGGCTGTTTTTGAGGAAAGTGATAACCATAACTTTGATATAAAACGGAGAACAACTAAGGCTGATTACGTTTTAATTGTTGAAGAAATAAGACAGCATATTTTACGTGGCGATTGCTACGAACTCAATTTTTGTCAGGAGTTTTTTGTAGAAAACGCAGAGATAAACCCGCTGTTTATTTACCGCCGTTTAATTGAAGTTTCTCCAAATCCCTTTTCTGTATTATACAAATTAAATAGCCGATGGTGTTTATGTGCCAGCCCCGAAAGATATTTGAAAAGAGAAGGTAGCCGAATTTTTTCTCAACCCATAAAAGGAACTGCAAAAAGAAATTTTGAAAGTGCCGAGGCAGATGAACGTGCAAAACAGTATCTTTTGCAAAGTGCCAAAGAAAAAAGTGAAAATGTAATGGTGGTTGATTTGGTGCGAAATGATTTAAGCCGCATAAGTAAACCGGGAACAGTACAAGTGGACGAACTTTTTGGTTTATACAGTTTTCCCCAGGTACACCAAATGATAAGCACTGTAAGCGGCGAACTGGAAGATGGGTTGGATTGGATTGATTGCATTCAGGCAACTTTTCCTATGGGATCAATGACTGGCGCACCAAAAAAGCGAGTGATGGAGCTTATTGAGCAATACGAGCAAACCAAAAGAGGATTATTTTCTGGCGCAATTGGTTATGTAAAACCCGACGGTAATTTTGATTTTAATGTAGTGATACGGAGCATATTTTATAATGCAGCAGATAAATATCTGTCGTTTCAGGCGGGCGGCGGTATTACTTATAACAGCGTTCCGGCATTGGAGTATGACGAAAGTCTGCTAAAAGTAAAAGCAATAATGAAAGTGCTGGAGTAAGGTGAGTGGCATCGGCTTTGTTAGCCAGTGAGTTTTCCCCAAACCCAGCACCTTCTATTTTGATTATCTATTTTTAAAAAGCTCGCTAATTTTTGCTGCACAATCATCAGCTTCTTTTTTTGTTGCAAACGGAATTAATGTGCTGGTACCAGGGTTTGTTTGTTTTACAGCAACTCCATCAGTACTTCTTATGTCATCGTTGCTTCCTATTTCTGCCATTTCCTTGTTTGGCTTTCTAAACATTACTGATAAGGAGTAGCACTGCCTGGGGCTGGTTTTCATCTCTGGATCAATAAATGATTTAGTTACTTCAATTTCTGGTGTTAATCCTTTGGCATCTTCCATTAAAAAACGTTGTATTGTAGTTTGATAAATACCTTCGTATTTGCTATTCATATAAAAACTGCAAACTACTTCTTTAGCGTTTATAGATACATAGGTGTAGATATTACCAATTCCCTTTCCGTCGTAATCAACCAACTTTATAGTACTTGCTTTTTTTCCGGCAAGTGCTATTTTGGTGCCATTCATGTTTATGGCAGTATCCTGCGCCTGAGTAATGATGCAATAACTTAGAAATAAAATAATGCTTGTAAATTTTTTCATGTTAATTTTTGTTTTATGATGCCTGTTGTTGTTGCAGCAAGGCGGTTAGTCGTTAAAAATGCCATTCGTTTTTTAGAGGTAGTAAAATATTTTCGTCATTAATTATTATGCAGGTTTTTGTCATTTGTGCTGGTGTAGTTGGTGCAATTATGCAATTTAAAAATTTGTAGTTTAATATGCCTGCTTAGTTTGTAAAATGATGGATTGAGTTTGTGTACCTGATAATTAATGCAGAATGTGTTGTGAATAATTAATTAAATTATGGTTGACGTAAAATATTTTAGTTTTAAACAAGCTATACTTTTTAAAATAAGTATCGAGATTTTTTGCAGTTTTCTGGTAATATTAAAATATGATAATCAACCAATTGGTAAAATTGTTGCCATTTTTATGGCTCGTAAATGCTCACGCAAACTAATATTCCTGTTTCACAAAGTGATTAAGTGCTTACGTAAAGCACCGTAAACCTGGTAAAAGTTGCGGGTACTTACACCAGCAATTTTGATGAAGAAAATATTGTGTTTACCACAAGTAACGATAATCCAACAAAATTAACCTACACAATTTCGGAGATTGAGTTTACCATGATATTTGACGAAGCGCTTACAAAAAAAGCAAAGGGTAAATTGGTTTTCAAACATACAACGATGAACGCTTACTATTGTAATGAAGTAGTGCCGGGTGTAATGGTGCATCTTTTTAGTACATCTGGATTAAATTTTGATGGCACGGCTAAGGTACAATACGTACTTGTAAAAGACAAAGCCAACCAAAGTAAGTACACAACTGACAATGTAAAAAAATCGCTAAATCTGTAACTAATAAATTTGTAAAATATATTTGCAAGTAAAAGCCGGCCGGTTTTTGGTGTGGCTGCTACCGCACAAACTCGTTGTATGTAAACGAGTTTGTGCGGTTTTTTATTTACACAAAACTTTACGCTTATTTCAGCGGCGTAAAATACCAAAGCAAATAACTTTATAATAAACTACTTGATTTTTTTCTTTACTTTTTTTTGCGAAGGATAGCTTGTAGATTGGCTAGGTGCAGGCTCATCATTATCTCCTAATAACAATTGTACGCACTCATTAAGAATAACATATTTATTCGCAACAAATAACTGCATTTTGTCTTCAGGCAGGCGCAAATCGTAATTGCCGTTGTTGCTCAATAAAATATCAAAATCGGGGTTGTAACGGTTAAAACTGCTGATATCCATTATCAGGTTTTTTGCAATTATCAGGGAATTGAATTTACCGGTAATGGTTTGTGTAGATGCTGTTTCAAGTTCAACATCGCTTAAATTTGGCTTAGCGTCAAAAGAGTTTACACCGCCGCCTAAGCCATAATTGCCAGCCATATTAACACCGGTTGTAACACCTCCAGTACCTTCCATTATATAATGAGTAGCAATGAATTTTTTTACATAATTCCTACTTTCGCCGGGGAGGTAATATTGAAGAGACCAGAAATTTTTGCTACCACTGCTACGGATGGCTTTGTTTACATTGCCCAAGCCACCATTGTAACTGGCCAAAACCAATAACCAATCATGATAAACTTTATAAGAGTTTAACAAATACCTTGCTGCTGCGTGTGTACTTTTTACGTAATCACGTCTTTCATCAACATAAGCATTTACCACCAATCCGTATTGCCTGGCCGTTTCAGGCATAAATTGCCATGGACCTGCAGCACCTACCCAACTGGTGGCGCCAGTTTTTAAATTACTTTCTATTACTGCTACATACTTTAATTCTCTGGGTAAGCCGTACTGCGATAAAATATTATCAATTAAATTAAAATAGGGCTGGCCCCAGTTTTTCATTTGCAGCAGGCTTTTTGAGTGCGCCCTTAGGTAATCCTGCATATAACTTTCGGCGTTGGGGTTTACCTGAACAGAGTAGGCTAACGCCGGATTGTAATTGTATTTTGAAAACAAATTTTTAAAACCATATTGTGTAACCTGGCTGAAATACTGAATTTTTTCTTTTTGAGGTGGTGCTTTAGTTTTTATTATTTCGTCAATAATTTCCTCTTCTTCGGGTTCTATAATTATACTGGTATCAACAATTTTTGGTGGTTGCTGTGTATTCATAAAACTGCCTGCTTTTACTGAAAGTAAAAGCATTTGTAACACGCCTATGAATAATAATTTCTTCATCAATAATTTTAATTAAGCTGCTGTTCCTTTAGCAAATAATCAGCCATTTGCAGCAAAGTTAACTCATCTGCCTTTTTTGTCATAATCTGCAGACCGAATGGCATACCGTTGCTGTGTTTAAACAGCGGAACCGATATACCCGGAATACCTGTTAAATTGGCAAATACAGTAAAAATATCTGCCAGATACATAGCAATGGAGTCGCTTGATTTATCGCCTAATGAAAAAGCCGTTGTGGGGCTTACAGGCATTATAACTGCATCATAATCAGCGAATATCGCATCAGTTTTATCGGTTAATAACCGGCGAACCTGTTGTGCTTTGCTAAAATAAGCATCGTAGTAACCGCTGCTTAAAACAAAGGTGCCGAGCATTATTCGAAGCTGCACTTCCTTGCCAAAAGCCTCCGTTCTGTTCTGCTTATAAAACTCTGTTAAATCTTTAATATCGCCCTTTGTTTGATAGCCATAGCGTATTCCATCGTATCTACTTAAGTTACTACTTGCTTCTGCCGTGGTTAAAACGTAATAAGCAGGAACAACATACTCCAGCAAATCAAAATCAATTTCTGTAACTGTATGTCCGATTGCTTTAAGTTTTTCTATTAGTGATAATATATTGTCTCTTATTTCTTTATCGAGAGATGGATGGTGTAACGCCTCTTTAAAATACGCAATTTTGTATTTTTTTGCTGATTGGCTTATTTGCTCATTGCTCATTGCCCATTGCCCATTGGCCAGCGCCGTACTATCATACTCATCTTCGCCACTCATAATTTCAAGTAACAAAGCTATATCGCTAATATTTTTTCCAAAAACGCCTATTTGATCAAAAGAGGAGGCGTATGCAATTAATCCATAGCGGGAAATTCTGCCGTATGTGGGCTTTAAACCTATAATGCCGCAGAAATCTGCAGGTTGCCTTACAGAACCGCCTGTATCGCTTCCTAAGCTCGCCATACACAAATCAGCCTGAACTGCTACAGCACTACCGCCCGAAGAACCGCCCGGCACTTTGCTGTTGTCAGCTGCATTTAAAACAGGGCCATATACCGAGTTTTCATTGCTGCTACCCATGGCAAATTCATCGCAGTTGCAGTTGCCAATAATGATAGCATCTTCATCTAGCAAACGCTGCACGGCCGTGGCATTATACAAACTTTTAAAGCCTTCTAAAATTTTTGAAGATGCAGTAACTACATGATCTTTATAGCAAATAACGTCCTTAATGGCAATTACAACACCATGAAGTTTTTTCAATGGCTCACCATTTTTTCTTTTTTCATCGAGCAGGCTAGCTTGCACCAAAGCCTCATCAGCAAACACTTCTGTAAAGGCATTTAGTTTTTTGTTATCTGCAATCTGCTTCAAATAAAATTGCACAGCGTCTGCGCAGCTTGTTTTAGCTGCTGATAAATCCTGGTGGTATTGTTCAATGTTCTGGTATGAAAACATAAGTAGAAGTGGCTTCGCTGTAGGTAGTTATAAAATCGGCTGAAGTGTTCCTATAAAAAGGTGCACTTCAGCCGAAATAAACGGAATAATACATTCCGGAATAGTTATTTATTTGGTTGCGTTTGTATTTGGCGTGGTTACATCTTTTTCCTTCATGCCTTCTTCAATTTCAGTCTTAACGTTGTTTTTAGCATCGTTAAACTCACGCATTCCACGACCAACACCTCTCATCAACTCAGGGATTTTTTTGCCGCCAAACATCAATAAAACCACAATGATAATAAGAATCCACTCGCTGCCGCCTGGCATAGACAACAATAAAACGCTGCTTAAAATAGATAAAGTCATAATATTAATTTAGACAGCAAAGATAAATCAATTAATAACTAACACTGCTATTTAATGCAATAAAGTTAACTGCTGATTAACTACTGAAGTTAAAAAAAACTAGCGAATATAATTTCTGCCACACTTTGCTTTACCATTGGCAGCCTGCTCTGGCGTGATTCCTCTTGAACAAGAAGCTAAGAAAATAATTGCACACACAATAACAAAGGAAAGAACGATAATTCTCATGGAGTATTTTTAATTTAATGTAGTAGTCAGTATTTTTTTAAATGTCAATGCGCTGACTGTTAACGTAATAACAACACAATTATTGGATACTATAAAAAAAATAAGAGCGAAAACTCACATTTCCGCTCTTATTAAAATATTTATAAAAAGAATTATTTTTTAGTAACTGCTCTTCTTTTTTCGCTGATACGTGCACTTTTTCCGCTTCTATCACGCAGGTAGTAAAGCTTTGCACGGTTTACTTTACCAACTTTGTGTAAAGTAACACTTTCTATGTTTGGAGAAAAAGCAGGGAATAAACGCTCAACACCAACACCATCACTCATTTTACGTACTGTAAATGAAGCAGTTGCACCGGTTCCCTGACGTTTGATAACATCGCCTTTAAAGCTCTGAATACGCTCTTTGGTACCCTCTACAATTTTATAGTTAACAGTTACGTTGTCGCCTGCTTTAAAATTTGGAAGTTTTGCTTTTCCTTTTGTGTCTAATTGCTCATGCACAAATGCTACTGCGTTCATATTAGTATGATTTTTTTACGGACGGCAAAGGTAGGGGAAAGTATTGAGTTATGTGTTATGAGTTTTGAATTTTTTTTCAGCTTTGTAAAAAAAGGCTTGAAAAGGATAGCTTTAGCCACAAAACTAGCTATTTTCTATTAAGATTATTACTAAAACGAGTGGGGTTTGGCGTTCGGCTGAGCCTTCGAAGAATGTACAATCCGGAACTGCCGCACAATATAATTACCAATTTACACAATGTATAGTGTTGATGAGTAGCATTCTGTTGAGCCCGAACTGAAACTGAATAGATTTAATGCTGCTTGGCTCGACGTTGCGTCAGCCCAAGCTAACGCAACGTCGAGCCAGTTGTTGGGTACGAATTTTAGAGATGATTTTTTCTCTTTAGTCGAAAGCTTCCTGTCAACACATGGTGCAAGCTATCTGTGTTGTCAACGAATGGAACATTCATTGAACCTACTACATATTGACCTAAGGATCCGTAGGTAGTGTAAGTTATGCTCCCGATATTTGGCATATTAAAACTATACCAGGGATTAATCAATATCCGGTCTCGTCCAGTAACAGAAAATGTACCCACGGCGTATCCGTCAAATTGAAACTCAACTGCTTTACAATTGTAATTGCATTTTCTTTGAAAGGATGTCATTGGTTCGCCGCCAGTATAGTTCCAACTCATTAGATTTAAGGAGTCGCCATATAATGGAGTGTAAATCTCCTCTGGTAAATTGTCAACTTTATATCGAAAGTATTCTGGAACGGGGGAAGTACAAACATTTAAAGTATTAATGTTTAATAAGGTGTCATGAAGTTTATAATTGAGAGTATCACTCAATTTTAAATTCGTTAGATCAACGGCAAATACTCGCACAGAGTCGACTGTATGCACTGGTTGAATTGATAAAGCAAAGGATCCATTAAATACTGAATCAAAAAAATATTCATAATTAATATTATTACTGTAGCATGAAACAACAATTAAGCCTTTCGTGATATCTAAACCAGAACAGTTCTTCAATCGACCTTTTACAGTAAAAGATTGTTGCTGATTAACAATTGGGTTTGGACTGTCAATTCCATTTTTTTGGCAGGAGTGAAGCATCAATGAATAAATAAAAACAAACAAAAGTTGTAAATAAGTTTTACGCATAATTTAGATGATAATTTGGAGCAAGGTAAAGATTTTGTGTGTGTAACTGTGTACTTTGCAAATGCCTTGCAGCCAACGCAGCAATAGGCGATTTGGTTGCAAAGCTACGTTGCCTTCATTTGATTACTCTTTGGGTTGTGTGTTACTTCTGCAAGCCCGAGTGCTTCCATTAATGGCGGAATGTACATGCCAAAGCGACCACGAAGTCCCTTTTTTAGTCCGTACCAACCACCAGCAGGATTTTTTTCTGAACGCCCCCAAGCCTCAACTGTTCCAT
>JBBQPX010000016.1:0-16305 GCA_038216775.1 Chitinophagales bacterium | reverse complement strand
AGAACACCATTCTGGAAAAATTATATTTTCTGGACAGTAATTGTAATTGCCCTGTTTTTGGTAAGCTTATTTATTTTGGAAAGACGAAACAGACAAAAACGAAAAACCGAGGTTGAAAAAGTGATGACAGAAAAAAAGCTGACAGAGCTGGAGATGCAGGCTTTGAAAGCACAGATAAATCCACACTTTGTATTCAACTGCTTAAACTCCATTAAGGGATTTATTTTTGACAGAGATTTTAAACAGGCTGATAAATACCTCGATAAATTCAGCGATCTGATGCGGAGCACCATTGATAACTCGGATGCTGCAATTATTTCGCTGCAAAGCGAAGTAAGTTATCTTGATAATTACCTGCAACTGGAGAAACTGCGCTTTGAAGATAAATTTACTTACAGTATAACCGTTGCCGATGGCATAGACCAGCAAAAGGTTTTTGTGCCGGCCATGTTGCTGCAGCCTTATGTAGAAAATGCCATAAGGCATGGCATGCGTTTTCTGGAAAACAAAAAAGGAGAAATCAAAATTTCTGTGATTGCCGAAAATAATTTCTTAGTTTGCGAAATTGATGACAATGGCATTGGCAGAAAAAAAGCAGCTGAACTAAAAAGTAATATGCATATTGAATACCAAAGCAAAGGCATGAGTATTTCGAAAAGGAGGGGTGAATTATATAAAATTGATCAGGAGATAATTGATAAAAAAGACGACAATGGCGTTTGTGCAGGCACAAAAGTTATAGTAAAAATTCCATTAGATTTTAAAATATGATTAGCTGCATAATAGTAGATGATGAGGCAAAAAATATAAAGCTATTGCAAAATATGCTGGCTATGTATTGCCCTGCAGTTAATGTGCTGGCTACAGATACAGAGGCAAAAAATGGTTTATTATTGATTAGTGAACTCAAGCCACAACTTGTTTTTCTGGATGTTGAAATGCCACATCTCAATGGCTTTGACCTGCTTAAAAAACTGGAGCCAATAAATTTTGAAGTGATTTTTGTTACTGCCTATAGCCACTATGCAGTTGAAGCTTTTGAACACCAGGCAACTGGTTACATAACAAAACCTATTAATACCGAAAAACTTATTGCTGCTGTTAACACCGCCATTAAACGTATAGAAGAAAAAAAGATTAATAAAAATCTATTTACGCTTTTGGAGCAAAATAGCAAAGAAGCTGCGCCTGATAAAATACCCCTGTCAACTACTAACGGATTGGTTTTTGTAAAGCTTGCCGAAATTTTATATTGCGAAAGCAGCGGCAACTATACCAACTTTTATTTGTGCACCGGAAATAAAATTATGGTAAGCCGTCAGCTTGGTGAATATGAAAAACTGTTGCCCGAAGCAAACTTTACCCGCATTCATGATAAGTACATTATCAATCTCTCCTTTATTAAAGAATACATTAAAGGCAACGGCGGCGAAGTTGTGCTGGAAAATGGAAAAGAACTTCCGGTTGCCGCTCGCCGTAAGGAAGACTTTTTAGCACGATTTGAAAAATGGATTAAGCGGAAGGCTTAATTATCTCCGCAGCAATCTTCTCCATTTACCCCTTTAGGGGATAGGGGCGTCTTTTCACACTTATACAATTAATCCCCACGCTTCTACATTTCAATAAAACGTACCATTTCTATTTCTAATTTTTGTATCAGAAATAAAAGGCTTTACTAAAGCCAGCCAAAAACTTTTGTTTATGAAAAAATTAAAACTGCTTTTATTGTTGTTGATAGTTGGTGCCGGTTCTGCCATGGCACAATTGCAGCAAATAAAGATCGTAAGCTTCACTGTAAAAAATCAACTGCCGGCTTCTGTTGATAGCTGGAACAGTATTCCTGGTTCAATGCTGTTAGTAGCACAGTTGCCGCCAAACATCGGAGTAAAAGGAGTAAAATTAGTTGTTCAGATAAAATCAAACGGAGCAATAGTATGCGGTAATAATTCTACCGGTGGTATGCAGGTTGATGATTTTACCACAAGAACATTTTCTGCCAATGAATTAACCGGGGCATTTGCCGGCTGCAGCGACTTAAAAGATGGCAGCTATTCCATTTGTGTACAATTTTTTAATATAGACAGGGTTGCAGTAAGTAACGAAGTATGCAAAGATTTTACAGTGGAAACACCAAGGGCGACAGATTATGCTCCGCCAACATTAATAAATCCTGAAAATGGGAAAATCTATACAGAAGCAGAATTGAGCAGGCCCGTTACTTTTCGGTGGACGCCGCTTGTACCAAAACCACGGGAGTCTGTTACCTATCGTTTAAAGGTTTGGCAATTAATGCAGGGGCAAAACGGAACGCAAGCTATGCGTTCTAATCAGCCCATTGTTACAAAAGATGTAGATAACATTACGCAGGCAGTTGTAAGCGGTTTTTACACCGGACCATGCAAGCCTCCATACATGTGCGATTTTATTTGGGCGGTACAGGCACTCAACAAAGAGGGAAAACCAATCGGTAGAAATGAAGGTAACAGCGACCCTTATACATTTAAGGTTGAAACAAATACAACAACTTATTCTGCCCCGCAATTGGTTTCTCCAAATGACGGAAAGGCATTTGCACAAAACGAAATGTCTGCACCGGTTTTCTTCCGCTGGACACCCCTTGTACCTAAGCCACAGTCAGTTGTTTATCGTTTAAAAGTATGGCAACTGATGCAGGGGCAAAACGGCACGCAGGCCATACGTTCAAACCAACCTATTATCACTAAAGATGTAGATAATATAACACAGGCTGCCATTACTGGAATTTATACCGGTCCTTGCAAGCCACCATACATGTGCAATTTTGTTTGGCAAGTACAAGCTCTTGACAGGCAGGATAATCCTGTTGGAAGTAATGAAGGTAAAAGCGAAGTATGGTCTTTTAATGTAACAGAAAATGGAGTAACATCATGTTCTCCACCAAAATTATCTGTACCTGCTGATGGAAAAAATTTAAAACCGGAAGATGCAAAAACTGTAAAATTTAGCTGGGGTCCGGTGCTGCCAAAATCGCAAGAGCCAGTTACTTATCGCCTGAAAGTTTGGCAATTAATGCAAGGCCAAAACGGCACGCAGGCCATGCGCAGCAACAAACCCGTTGTGGAGAAAGATGTAACTGATATTACGGAGGCTACTGTATCGAGTCTTTACACCGGCCCGTGCAAGCCTCCTTATATGTGCGCTTTTATTTGGGAAGTGCAGGCTTTAACCCGTGAAGGAAAACCCGCCTGCTCAACAAATGAAGGAAAAAGCGAAGCCTTTACTTTTAATGTAGAAGATAATGTTGTAACAAAATGTTCCCCACCAAAATTGGCAGAGCCTACAGATGGAAAGAAATTGAAACCTGAAGATGCAAAAACTGTGAAATTTAGCTGGGGTCCGGTGCTGCCAAAATCGCAAGAGCCAGTTACTTACCGCTTAAAAGTGTGGCAATTAATGCAGGGGCAAAACGGTACACAAGCCATGCGCAGTAACAAACCCGTTGTAGAAAAAGATGTAATTGATATTACGGAGGCTACTGTATCGAGTCTTTACACCGGCCCGTGCAAGCCTCCATATATGTGCGATTTTGTTTGGGAGGTACAGGCATTGAACAGGGAAGGAAAATCAATTTGTAATAATGATGGCAAAAGCGAAACCTTCAGTTTTAAAATTCAAAACAATATTGATATTCAGATTGACAGCCTGAAAGTAGGCTGTTGCGAAAAGGGCAAACAATCAATCTATATTAAAGTAAGAAACAATTTGGCCAGCAGTGTAAATATTGTGGCTGTAAAATACAAGATTAACGGCGTTGGGGCGGCCATTAACCTTAGCCCCATATCACCAAGCCTGGTGCAATTGATAGCCGGTAACGGGTTTGTTGTTTTCACATCTAGTATAGAGTGTAATCCAAACATCAATTTCTTAAAATTTTTGGTAGATGCTGAAGATGTAGCCGACCCGGATAATAAAGAAACGGAAGTAAAATCAGACACGCTCAATTGTATATGCAATGCGTGTAAAGACATAAAAATTCAACCAAACGAAAAAGATAAGCCAACTATAACAACAACCGGTATAACACAAAATATAAGTTTTGTTACCGGGCCAGCCAAGGTAAAATCGGTTAAAATGGATTTGGTTTGGTTTGAGTTTGTTCCCGAATCAGATGATTGTCTGGTATGCACAACGCCATCTGCACAAATGGGCAATTTTAGTTCAGGCACCTTAGCAGGTAATACTGCTACCGGCGCAGGAACACATGGCCTTAGCTGGAATTTCTCTCCACCCAAAGATATGAATGGCGGTGCTGCTTTGCAGTACAGCATCAGCTACCCCAAAATGGTAGCCTGCTGCGCAGCCAAAGCCAAGTGGTGCATCCGTTATACAGTTACCTACGAAAACTGTGTAACCTGTAGCGTGGTTGTTTGCAATTATGAAGCTGCCATAAAAGGATGCAGCAAATAAAACAGCATTTATCTGATGAACACAAAAAATCAAAAATAATGAAAAAATTAATTCTCTTCATATTCGTTTCGTTGGTCTTTTTAAAGGCTGATGCACAGGTGAATGCGGTTTGCTGCCCGGAAAAATTTGAGCTTAAGCAGCTCATTAACGACCGCCAATGCGACCTCGTTTGCGATAGCAGTTTTAAGGAACTGGGCACTGCTATAGGCGTTCCACCTAATGGTCCTGGTCAAAAACCGTCTATTGTTGCGTGTAAAAACTCGCAAATGCAATACCTGGTAATACCCAACTTGCAACCTACCTTTTCTTATACCTGGGCGGTTACGGGCGGAACTGTATTTTCCCCTAATCCGGGTAACCCTGTTACTATTAACTGGGGAAATGTTACCAAAGGAACTATTGTGGTTACCATTAGTAATGCTGACGGTTCATGCGTTCGTAAAATAGCTTACGATATTTGTTTGTTGGATAAGCCTGTGGCAGGATTTTCATTTTCTCCATCAAGCCCGCTTTGTGTAAATAACCTCGTGCAGTTTAACAATACCTCTCTCGGCGGTGCCACTTATTTTTGGGATTTTGGAGACGGCACAACCTCAACCGATGTTAACCCACAACATACTTACACCACAGTAAATAACAGTCCGGGTTACGTAGTTACCCTGGTAGTAAAAAGTAAAAGTAATGGCTGCGGATGTACCGACAGTATTAAGCAAACTATTGTGGTAAATGATGGTCCCGGTATTTCCGGCTGCGATAAAATGCTTTGCCCTGGCGATACTGCAACCTATTGCAGCACCAAAACCTGCGGAGGATACAACTGGTCGGTTAGCGGTGGAACAATTATTGGCTCCAGCACTGGTAACTGTGTGCGTGTTGCTTGGAATGTAGCCCAGCCGGGTACACTACCTGCTACCATTACCTTAACCACAAGTGGTTGTGGTGCCTGCAATACAACCACTCTGCCTGTTAATGTTGTGTGGCCTGCAATACCAATACAAGGCAATACCCTTGTTTGTGTGGGTAATACCGAAACCTATTCGCTGCCGGTAATGCCAGGAACTTTTTATAGCTGGACGTTGAGTGGCGGCGGAACAATCGTTAATTCAGGTTTGTATCCCACAGGGTTTCCAGTTAATAACCCGCAGATAAATATAGACTGGAACACTCCGGGAACATATAATTTAACCGTTAATTATTCGAACCCTAACACAAAGAAAAAGTGTGGTGGCAGTTACACACTCGCTATCACCGTAAGGCCTAAATTTAAAATTTCGGGCATGACGAGTGTTTGCAGCGGAACTATGGGAACGTACATAACCCAGGATTATTCATTGGCCGACTGGACTATAACAGGTGGGGTAGCAGGAACTGATTATATAATTTCAAGCGGTCCCAACAATGTTTCTAATTTTAATGTGCAATGGATAACCTCCGGGGTCTATCAAATATGTGGCCAGCCAATTTTGGCTAATATTCCAAATTATTGCAGCGGATTGCCTGTTTGTGTGTCAGTGCTTGTAAAACCAACACCAGTTGTTACAGTTGGCGGTAGCAATTTAGTTTGCCCCAATGTACTCACCAACTACGTGGCATCATCTTCACCAAGTGGTAGCAATTTTACATGGAGTGTTTCGCCTGCGTTGGCACAGCCACCTGCACCTTATGGCAGCCTCGATGAAAACGCATCCATCATTTTCAACGGAACTGCGCCGTGGACGGTTACTGCAACAACGGTGCTGAATGGTTGCTTTGGTTCAAATTCTATAGTTGTAAATCAACTGCCAGCACCTGTAATTGTAGCCATACCACCGACTACCGTATGCATTGGCGGCACAGTAAGCGTTTCCGTTTCGTCAGGTTCGGGTCCGTTTACCTGGAGTACATCGCCTGCGGCATCATTAATAACAGCACAAGGCCTTGGCACCGCAACTTATGAAATACATGGTAGCGGCACTATTACAGTATCTAATTGTGGAGGTGTTAGTAATGCAATAAGCGTTAACGCCACGCTGCCGCCCACAATTACTATCACTTCCACCGGAACGCTTTGTGCAGGTAATAAACAATTATCTGCGCCTGCCGGCGGTATTAGTTATCAGTGGTCGGGAGCTTCTGCAGCCGTAACACAAAATATTTTCCCTACAGTGCCGGGTACATACACCGTTCTGGTAACATTCCCGGGAGGATGTAAATCAACCGCAACAGTTGTTGTTCCGCCGGAAGCTATTCCTACGGTGACCATTTCCACCGGCGACCCAACAGTTTGGTGTATACCGGCAACGCCGTCAGTAAATCTTGTTGCCTTTACATTAGGGGCTGGTTGTTCCTACAAATGGTACAAAGTGGGTACAGGATTGGTAAGCACAAATCCCGGTTCCTACACAGCAACTTCGGCTGGTAGTTATTACGTTGTAGTAACCTGCGGTGGGTGTGTGGCAACATCCAATACCATTGTGGTAAATGTTATTAACTGTACCCCAGGGCCGGGTTGTGGACCACCAGTGCCACCAAATCCGTTAAGTGCAATTACAGTAAGTGGCTGTAACCCCATAAACTTTAGTGTAACAGTTACAGGTTGCCCCGGTGGTGTAGTTAACTGGACATTTGGCGATGGAGGCTCGGCTACCGGTACAAGTGTTTCACATACATACCTGAATGCTGGTGTATATGGTGTAACAGCAAGTATCACCTGTGGTGGCTGCACATTTACAGTAATAGCTAATGCAAGTGTGCCGGTAATTGCAGATTTTAATTACAGCGTTTTATGCGGACTCAATGGCAGTAATACTATAACCTTAAACAATACCTCTCAAGTTTTGGGTGGATGGACAGCTTCCCCTGCCACATGGACATCTACATGCGGCACGCCTTTAACCTGGACGGGTAACACATATACCTTAAATACACTTATTGGATGCAGCCCAACAGTACAGATGACGCAGACGGTAACCAATACATCAACAGGTCAGGTTTGTTCCAGCACAACAAACTATACGTTCAGTTTTGCTTCATCTCCATTAACGATTAGCGGACCACTTACTGTTTGTAAAAATCAACCTTATACATTCAGCAGTTCTATGGTTGGTATAAAATACTTGTGGACAGTAGGCGGAACACCTGTTTCGCAAAATGCAACCTTAACCTATGCTTTTGATGGTACGCCAACAAACCCTGTGGTGGGCTTAACTGTTACGGACGCTTTTGGCTGTTCATTCAACACAACAATAACACTAAATGTAGTTACACCGCCTGTGTTAAGTATTACGCCATCTCCCATAATAAAAGTTTGTCAGGCTCCCTGCTTAACAACTGGCTCTGTAATAACCGCCACGCCCGGCTTTACTAATTACGAATGGTTCCAGAATGGTGTTTCATTGGGAGCGCCATCGGGCAGTAATACATACACCATTACAGGTCCAAGCCCCATCGGCACATATTATGTACAGGCGCAAAGTCTGCCTAATTTATGCAATGTAAAATCAAATACGGTTTCCGTGGTTTACCACCCAAAACCCGCGGCAAAAATTATTGCCAACACCAATAACTGTGTACCAAGCTTTCCATTTACATTAAACAACGCCTCGCTCCCAAATGTAAAAGCCAACAATGCGTTTAACCCTAATTATACTTATCAGTGGTATTTAAACAATACCGGTACACCAATTTTTAACAGCAGCACTACCAATTATCTTACTTATACAATTAATACAGCAGGCACCTACACTTTTATATTAAAGGTTACTGACGTTACCACCGGCTGCTGTAATTATGATACTATTTGTATCGCCTTTTCAAAAAATCCGGGAGTTACTATCACGCCGGCAGGTCCGCTTTGCCAGGGGCCTCCGGTAACATTAACTGCCAATGCAACTCCGGCAGGTGCTTATTTTTATTCCTGGGAAAATGGCCAGCAGGGTACTACACATGTGGTGCAGGCTGCGGGTATGTACGGAGTGCAGGCTATGGATAATTACGGCTGTTCCGCCTATGCATTTATGACGATTAAACCATTGCCATATGTTGCTTTATTTCCGCAGGGATGCGATACTATTTGCTTAGGAGATACCAGTCATTTGTATTTTCCTTTGCCAACAAATATTTATGGTAATCCAACCTATAGCATCACATGGTCACCAGGAGGCGTTGCCGGAACAACCTCGCCATTTACACTTGGTTCGCTTGGCCTTGGACCACACACAATTACAGCAACCGTAACCATGAATGGATGTACTGCAAAAACGGAAGCTTATGATGTGTTTGTTAAAAATTGTGATACTTGCAATTGTAAAGAAAGTTATTGGAAAGAGGGACCGCTGTGGATTAATGAAACTACAGGCGAAAAAATAAAAATTGATTGTAAAAAAGAACCTTTCCAGTATGTAATACAAGGCGACCATTGTAAGGATTCATTCTCCGTGGTGGGTACATATATTTGCCAGGGAACAAAATGCCCTGCCAAAGTAACCTTCAATTTGTACAATGCAAATACCAATACTTATATCGGCGGAGGTTCAAGCCCTTATGGTATTCCTGCAAATTTGCCCAATGGTTCTTACTACCTTACCATTTATGCCTATTGCGGAGATATAATTTGCGATAGCTGTAAAATTTTCATTAAAAAAGACTGTGATAAAGGCTGCGATTGTGGTAAACAGGGTACCGAAATTTTGCCGGAACTAACCATCAACAAAGTAAAGAAACCGATTAAGTGTGGCGAACAGTTTACGGTAAACTGTCAGAATATGGTTACGCTTAATGCCAGCTACTTCTGTATTCCTGCTAACTGCCCGGCAACCATCACGTATCAGTTAACCGGTCCGGTATCGCAAACGGGTACACTGCCATTAAGTTTAAGCAGCCTGCCACCGGGTAGTTACAGCATAGTAATAATGGCCTATTGCGGCGGCAAACTCTGTAAAGAATGCAAGTTGAATTTTGTTGTAGAATGTGAAAAAGATTGTTGCCCGTATGATATACAGGTTAAGCTTGACAAACAAACCTCTTCCACGAGTCCGGGCAATACACACCTTTTGGTTAACCAAGGGTTTAATTTCTCCGGATTAACAGGCGCTGCGTTAACAGAAATACGAGCCGAAGTTTTAAGCTATAATTTAACCAGCCAGTTTCCGGAAGCGTGTATCGGTTGTAAAAACCTACCTAAAGGTTGGGCTAGTATTTACGATGGTAATGTAATGGGGCCCATTATTCCAAAAGTAAACCTGGCGGGAGTAATGACAAATGCACCGATAAATGTAGCAGGCTTATCTGCCTACAGCAATCCACGGGAAATTGTATGGAACAATGGCGGGGCAATTTTTAGCATAGTACAGCCGGTAACTGTTGGCTTTATTTTACCTAAACCATCGCCGCTGGATTGTTGCGACATTACAGCAGATATTTGTGTGAAATTTACTTTCAGGGATAAGGATTGTAAAGAGTGCGAAGTAATTGTGTGTTTTAAAGTAGTTATAAAGAAAAAGTAAAAGCTAAAAATATAAACTGGTTAGTTTATGAGAAAATTAATGATAAGTTGCTTGTGTTGTTGCCTTATTTATTTATCAGCGCAAGCACAAAATAAAGCAGACAGTTTAAAAAGCAAAGTAAAAGAAAAACTACAGGTTAGCGGCACTATGGGCGTAACCTACGAGGGCTATGGACTTGACCGAAACCCCACAGGTTGGACGGGTTACAACCCACGCCGCCCATGGAATCAGGTTCGCTTTAATTTTACGCCAACATTTAAATTCAGTAAAAATTTTAGCCTGCCATTTAACTTTAATTTTGCTGCGATACCCACCAACTTTGCAGGCCCGTATGCAGGTATAAAAAAGCAAAACCTCGGGCAGTTTATAACCAACCCGATGAACAGTTTTGGTCTTAATCCAAAATATAAATGGGCAGAACTTCAGTTGGGAACCCAGTATTTAAGATATTCTGATTTATCAACCGGCGACATTGGTGTGTTTGGTGTTGGATTTGATTTACGACCTAAAACTTTCCTTTTTAAATTTTTTACAGGGATATCGCAACAAGGCGTAAATTATTTACTCGGCCCGCCAACTGTAACCGGTGCCTATAAACGTAAAAACTGGATGGCACAAATCGGTACAGAAAAAGAAGGCAGTTATTTGTTTGCGCTAAATTTTGCAAAGGGTAAAGATGTACCAACTTCTGCGGCTCCGCCACCGTTAACAATTCGCCCGCAAGAAGGCGTGGTGATAAGTTTGGTCGCTAATGTAACTGACGAAAGTGGTTTTTATTTTAAAGGAGAAGGAGCACAATCAACTTTTACAAAAGATGTGGCTACTCCTTTAACTTCGGTTTTAAAAGGCCTGAAACCATTTATTGATGCACATACATCTACCTTAACAGACTATGCAGGGCAACTTGGCGTTGGTAAAAAATCGAAAAATTTTGATTTGGGTTTGATGGTTAAATACCTGGGTGCAGGTTTTCAAACAATTGGCTACCCGTTTTTACAAAGCGACAGACTTGATTATACCGTAAACACAAAAATTAACGCCTGGAAAAATAAAATGAACATTGTAGCCAGCGCCGGACGGCGGGTTAATAATGTGAACAACACAGCACTTAAAGCAAGCCAGTTTATTGGTAACCTCAATTGGTTTACACAGTTCAGCGATAAGTTTAGCTTGAATGTAAATTATAATAATTTTGGTTTTCAGGCGGCCAGTGGAATTAACCCTTATGGCATAAAAAATGTAAGTAATGATTTTGGGGTTAACCCAACATTCACTTTTACCGGTAAAAAAATGATTCACCTATTGAGTATGAGTTATAATTATAGCAAGTACGACGAACGTGATGTGCTTACCGGACTTACCACTTCAAATAACACTCACACAGGTTTGATTACCTATGTGCCAACCTATTTTGAAAAAGATGTATCGCCCGATTTTAGCATTTTGTATTTTTATAACGATGTGCCTGGCGCAAAAATTACGCTGGCAACCATCAGCAGCGCTTTAAGTACTAATTTGGCAAAAAAGAAACTGAAGCTGCGTGGCCAGTTGCAATACACAATTGGAAAGCTGAATAGTTTCAGCAGTAACAATAACTTAATTGCATCGTGTAATGTGGATTATAAAATAAATAAAAAACTTACCTGGACAACTTATTTGACTACCAACTATTTTAAATACGGAAACGAGATAATACCCAATGGCGCCAACTATATAGAAACTACCAGCCGCACCGGATTTCAATATCGTTTTGACACAAAAAAATAAATGATGAAAAAATTATTATTCGCAATAGCCTCGATTTTATTTTCTGCTAATGGCATGGCCCAGCTTATATCTAATTTAGTAGTAAACGCACAACCACCTGCGCAATTATCTGAATGGGGTAACAGGCGGGAAGTGCTGACATTAATTGTAACAGCACAAGGTGGTACAGCTGCAAATCAATTTAAATTAAAAACAGAAATTAAATTAATTGACGGTACTGTAATTGCATCGGCAGACTTAGCCAGAACGCCTGTGTTTACTGCAAACACACCCGGCACATTAATTTTAACAGCTAACGATGTTTTGCCTTTAGAGTTTATGATATTTACGGGCAAATACAAAACATCGTTACAAAGAACAGGAAAGTTGCCTGCTGATAATTACACTATTTGTACGCAACCTGTTAACCCTGTTGATTATAGAATATTGGGCGAAGTGCAATGCAAAAACTTTTATTTAGCAACAACGCAGTTACCCATTTTAATGAAGCCATATAATGAAGAAGAGCTCGACGCAAAAAAGGCACAAACAGCAATCATTTTCAGATGGACACCCGTAATACCTCGACAAACATCGCCAGTTATATACAGGCTGCAGGTATTTGAAGTGTTGCCAACGCAAAGTCCCGTGCAGGCTTTACGCAGTAACCAACCCTTACTCGACAAAGAAATTTTAGCAGCCACTCAATTTATATGGCAACCACAATTATTGTTTGAAACGTATGACAATGAAACAAAAAAACTACCCACGTTTATCTGGACAATACAATCGCTTGATAAAAACCACGACCCGATAACCAGAACAGACGGCAATGGCGAAGGTAGAAGTGAGCCGATAATATTTTTTGTAAATCCTTATAAAAACAAAAAACCCGGTAAAAATAATTAAGCATTGTTGCTTGAAGCTTTATTATTTACTTTTGACTTTAGATGAACGACAAATACTATTCTAAAGAAGAAGCACTTCAAAAAGCAAAACATTTTTGTGCTTATCAGGAGCGTTGCCACAGCGAAGTAAAAGAAAAACTCTACAGTTTAGGACAGTATAAAAAAGATGTGGAGGAATTATTAAGTGAACTCATTAGCGAAAATTATCTGAATGAAGAAAGGTTTGCTATTATGTTTGCAGGAGGAAAATTCAGAATAAAACAATGGGGCAGAATTAAAATTAAATATGCGCTTAAACAAAAGCAGATAAGTGAATATTGTATAAAGAAGGCACTAAATGCTATTGATGATAAAGAATACAGCAGAACGCTGGAAAAGCTATTTGAACAGAAACTAAAAACCCTGAAATCAGAAAAAAACATCTTTATTAAAAAAAGAAAACTGCAAGACCATTTAATGCAAAAGGGGTTTGAAAGTGATTTGATAAGAGAGCTGACTGCGGCAATGTAATACTACCTAAGCTTTCTATACATCTTCATATGATAATTCAACGATTTTAATTTATTGCCAACAGTATCCATATCACATATTAAATCTTTACGACTATACATTTTTGGATTAAAAACGCCGCAGGATTTTTTCTCTTTTTTCTGTAACTGGTCCAGGCAAACAAAGCAACGACTGAAAATACCAATATTTAGCAAACCTAAAAATTTTCTTACAGCTGCTTTTGAATAACCCGACCGGTAAGCAGCCTCGATGCCAATTTTTAATTGTGCAGAAAAATAATAGCGTAGTTCTTCAATTTTTTTTGCTGTGGTAACAAGTGTACTTACTCCATCTTGCTGGTCTTTGTACACATCAAAAATATCATTACTCAATTGCATTAATCCGCCAAGGGCGTACAACATTTTTTCTTCACCGGGCTTTAACTCATGCGAAAAAGCTGTGCGGTAATATAAAAGAGATTCACCGCCTTTACGTACCGTAATATCCTGTATTACTTCGCTTGATAAACCCGGCGCATCCTGCTGTTTACTTAACATTTGCGCATGAAATACATTAAAGATTTGCGCTTGCATTTTTGAAGCATCAGGCGCATTCGTGAGGGCTGTTTTATAAAAGTCAAGAAACAGTCTTTCGCTGGCAGTGTTGCCAGTAAATTTACTTGGATTTTCAATAAAATCTTTTACGCCTTGTGGCGAAAGCCGTTGCCTGTCAAAAAAATCATCTCCCAAACCTGTCATTGCGCCCTGGCAGGTGCTTGCAAGCCGTTCCTTTTGCGTCATTGCTTTTCCTCGTAATACACAAAACGCCTCACCCAAAACAGCAGGAACAGCAAGACCGTAATAACCAGTTATCTTTTTAGCGTCTGCATCATCAAAACTGCTGTCAACATTTCTTTTGGCTTCAGTTAACTTTGGTATGATATTCTTTTTAAGAAAACGCTTTTGCCGGTTTATGTTTGATAATGTTGTTATCGGAATTTGTAAACCTTGCAAAAACTTACTTATACTTTGTATGATGGGCATAACTGTTTGCTATCTTCTTTAATTGCAGTGAAAATAATAAATAATAACCAAGGCAAGCCGAACTGTTTGTGAATTCAAAAGTTTCCAATTCAAGATGGCATAAAAAAGCCCTCCTAAAAAGAGGGCTTTCAAATATATGCTGAAAAAATTATTTTTTCGGTTCCAGTAATTTAAAGAACTGGTCAAGCTGCGGCAGAATAACAATTCTTGTTCTGCGATTAGCAGCACGGTTTTGTGCGGAATTATTGGCCATAACAGGGCTATACTCACCACGACCTGCAGCAACCATTTTAGCAGGGTCAAGACCGTACTGCTTTTGTAAAACACGCACTACCTCTGTGGCTCTTTTCACACTCAAATCCCAATTATCTTCCAACACGCCATTACTATATGGAACGTTATCAGTATGACCTTCTACCATAAATTCTATATCGGGCTGGTTCTTTAAAACCAATGCTACTTTGCCTAAAATCGTTTTTGCCTGTGGCGTTATTTCAAATTTGCCGCTCTTAAAAAGAAGTTTATCCGAAATGTCAATATATACAACTCCTTTTTCCACTTTAATATTTATGTCTTCATCATTCATGTTGCCAATGGCACCTTTCAGATTCATCACCAATGCCATATTTAATGAATCTTTACGGGCAATAGAAGATTGAAGCGTTTGAATGTAGTCATCTTTGCTGCCGATATTTTCCAAAGATTTTCTAATACTTTCAGCCTGTGTAGAAGAAACAACAGATAAACTCTGCAACTGATTTAGCACCGTTGTATTATTTTCTTTAAGAAAATCAATTTGCTTATTAAGGTCGGTAATTCTGTTGTTCAGCGCTGTATTGTCGCCTTCAAGCGAAGATTTTTGGCGCATCAATTCTGCCTTTGCATCGTTACAACCTGTTAAGTCTGTTTGTATTTGTACATACCTTGTTTGTAGCTGGTCATATTGTGTTTGAACAGCTTTCATTTTTTTAGAGCTTACACAAGAAGCAAATAACAGCGGCATTGCTAATGCGACGAATAGTAATTTTTTCATAAATATTTTTGCTAATTAAAGGTTAGTAAAATAATGAAATGCAAAACTAGCCAAGTAAAACTGCGTGAATCCTTTAGTTTTTGTTAAAGTGACATTCATATGGACATGAAAACTAATTACATCTCAATAAATTTAAAACTAACTTCGTGCCAATATCAATTTATGACATTCAACGATTTAAATTTAAGTACGCCATTATTAGATGCATTAAGCGAAAAAGGTTTCGTTAATCCAACAACTATTCAACACAAAGTTTTTCCTGTAGTAATGAGTGGCAGGGATGTATGCGGTATTGCACAAACAGGTACCGGTAAAACATTTGCATATTTGTTGCCCTTGTTACGGCTATGGAAATTTAGTAAAGAAAAAAATCCGCAGATATTAATTATTGTACCAACTAGGGAATTGGTTGCACAGGTTGTGGAATCAGTAAATGAATTATGCACTTATATGAGCGTTGTGGCGGTTGGTGTTTATGGTGGTGTAAATATTAATACGCAATGGGCAGCCTTGCAAACTGGTGCTGATGTTTTAGTTGCTACGCCCGGACGTTTGTATGATTTAATTTTAAATGGTGCCTTTAAAACCAAAGCCATTAAAAAATTAGTAATTGATGAAATGGACGAAATGCTGAATCTTGGCTTTAGAACACAGATAAAAAACGTGCTTGACCTGCTGCCTCCAAAAAGGCAGAATCTTTTATTTTCGGCAACAATAACTGATGAAGTAGAGTCTTTAATGGCTACCTATTTTAATAATCCTGAAAAAGTAGAAGCTGCGCCAACCGGAACTCCGCTGGAAAATATTGAGCAGGCTTATTATGCAGTGCCAAATTTTTATACCAAGGTAAATCTGCTGCATCAGATATTAACTGAAGATGAAACCATGACAAAGGTTTTGGTTTTTGTGGGAACGAAAAAACTAGCTGATGAATTGTTTGAAAAACTGGAAGCTAAGTTTCCTGGAACAGCCGGCGTAATACATTCAAACAAAGAACAGAATCATCGGTTTAACACTGTAAAGCAATTTCATGATGGCGTTTACCGGTTTATTATTGCAACTGATATTGTGGCAAGAGGTATTGACGTGGCAGAAGTAACGCACGTAATTAATTTTGATATACCCGAAGTACCGGAAAATTATATTCATCGTATTGG